>JBBQGO010000070.1:0-9704 GCA_038323125.1 Pyrinomonadales bacterium | reverse complement strand
CTGACGTTTTCTCATATTTCAATAGTCGGACGTTATGCCCTAAGTTTTCATTTTTCCGACGGCCACGACACCGGGATCTTCAGTTTTGATTACCTTAGAAAGCTCCCCGCCAAACTATCTGATGACGCGACCGGCTGAAATCCGCTACAATCTAGTTGATGCACGAACGTGATATTTTCGACGAACGACAGGAAACCAAGAAGGCCAGTTACCAGTGTCCTCATTGCCGCGAGCGCGGCGATTACGACGTGAGGTGGCTAAAGCGTGTGAAAAAGAAACAGGCACCGCGTAACCTCAACGAACACGACCGGGCCCAATACCAAAAGTCACGCGACTACATGGTGCGCATCGACGACATGCTGATGTGCCAGAACATGCGGTGCCGAAGAAGGTTTGAGGTGCCGTCGTCACAATCCGTCGTATTTATCTAGTTCATCGTTAAATCTAAATAACAAGGGGAACAATATGATCGATGTAAATGATTTGGAAATATACGAGGATGCTCCGGTGCCTGATCCGGCCACTGAGAGCGAGCGAATAGATGAGATAAAGCATGTACCGCAGGCACCAAATGAGCTTGCCGAACGTCTCGACGAGAACCACGCATCGTCGCCAGCGGATTCGGGAGGCGATATTGATGCCCAATGGGAAGAGGTAAACACATCGGGCTCGGAATCCGTTTTCGGACACAACCCAACACCCGATCAGTCCGATGTGGAAGCGAATGCTCATGCAATGGGCATCAACTTTGAGGATAACGAGCCGCTCGATTTTGTAAAAAAGGTTGAAAAACGCGATGACGACCGATTTGAACTGGATGAGAGGTCGAAATCCACGGACGACACTATCTAATCGACGAATAATATTCAGAAAAAAAGAGGCCGGAATTGTTCCGAGCCTCTTTTTTGTTTGCTTAAAGTGTTTTCTCTAGTAGATCGAGAAGGTATATTCGATCTGGCGGGTAACCGCCTGCCCCATACCATCCCGTTTTGCGGGTTCAAAGGAGATACGTCGGGCCGCGGCTATCGCCTGTTCGGTCAATCCATTGGGTAACCCCTTTACGGCCGCGATACTGCCCACCTGGCCGGATGCGAGAAACGTCACTCTGAGAATGACAGTACCCTGTATATTATTCTGACGAGCTGAGTCGGTATAGCCCGGACGCGGTTTTGATATGATCTTTAATCCCTGTGTGACTCCTGCGGGAAGACTCGGGGGCGGAGGAGGATTTCCCGAGCTGCCGCCCCGGCCTCTGCCGTCACCGTCACCATCACCGAGTCCGCCGCCGCTTCCACTTCCATCACCGGAGCCGGTTCCGGTCCCGCGGCCGCTTCCCTGGCCGGTGCCGGTTCCACTTCCCTGTCCGCCGCCTGAGCCAGTCCCGTTCGAAAAATTAGCAAACCTGCCATTGGGATCGCCCCAACGGTCAAATTTCTGTTCGAACTTCCGAGTTCCTTCGGTCTGGGGCGGAGGCATTACCAAGGCGGGTGACTCCATCCTATGAACCTTTGCGTCAGGAGGCCGGGTAGGAGTTTTCGACTGATTGGCCAGGTCACCTAGCGTAGTTTCTTCCTTTTCCTGACGGGCGCCGCCACCGCCGCCGCCGCCCTTTTTATCCTTGATGACCTTCTCTTCTTCGACGGTCATCGGAATGTTCTCGACTATGACCGCATTGAAAATATCATCATTGATCGAGCCCACCGCGAGATCTTTGCTGAAAAGGCTGTAGACGAGGCCGAACGTAAGTGCGACGAGCATCACACCGAGCGTTCCGAGCATCAGGCCGTTTCGCTTGCCGACATTCTTTTCCTCGATGACTGTAACGTAGAAGCCGCCTTCGGCACTGTAAGCCTCATGCTCGGCCTCAAGCGAAACCGCTTTTCGATCGACATTTACAGGGTTCGCGCGTGTGAAGATATTTGTTATGGGGACGGCCGCGGCTGCGGCCGGAGGTGCGGCAATTTCTTCGACCGGCATTGTTCCGAGTTCAGCGGTCTCCAACTCGATCTCTTCCGGCTCATCGATCTCGACGAAACCACTCTCGGCCGGAGCAGAAACAACGGAAGCAGGAACCTCAGCTGCTAATGCCGGAGGAGCGGCAGCAACCAATGGAGCGGTGTCCCGGACGGGTTCAGCCTCGGTCACAACCGGATTCATTTCAAAAGTTTGCAGAGTCTTTCCGCAATTAGGACAGAATCCAAACTTCTCGGCGAATCCCTCATCGCACGAATTGCAGAACTTAACTATTTTTCCCATTTCAGCCTCTCAGTATTTACGCTCAGAACACGAACGTCATGATGATTATACGATCATAAAGCGGTCATTTCAGAAGTTTTGCATTGTACAATAGAAATTCCCGCGGTCGTGTGTGGTGTCTTTCACTCAATTGTCATAGATGCTTTATCTGTTTGACGCGATGCCTGTAGCCCTCTAATATTTTCATTAATACGGCTAGATTTCATCGCGTTTTCTTGCATTTTTGTAACCATCTGATCTCGACAACACAACAGGCATTATCTGCAACTAACCCGTAAGCGGAGTCCCTCTAATTATTTTATACGATGAAAAACAAGAATCTATTCAAAAAAATCATCCTTATCGCTTTTGCGGTTGCACTTGTGCTTTCGATGATCTTGCCCGCGGTCTTTTCACAATCGACCCAAACGCCCAAACAGGAAAAGCTTTTGAACGGCCTGAAGGTGTTGATGTGGAGCGATGCAAAGGCCGATAAAGTCGCGGTCAGGCTGCGCATCCACGCGGGATCGGCTTTTGACCCGCAGGGTAAAGAGGGCGTTATGCAGATGCTCGCCGACAATATCTTTCCGGAAGAGACGGCCCGTGCATTCTTTACCGAGGACCTGGGCGGCGATATAGAGATCATAACGAATTACGACTACATCCAGATAAATGCCTCGTCAAAGCCTGAGGGTTTTCTGACGATGATGGAGACTATCTCGGCAGCGGTAGCCAATCCCGGTATCGATAAAGAAACTACGCAAAAACTCCGCAACGCATTGCTCAGGCGGGTCGCGGAACTGGAAGCCCATCCTGCATATATATCGGATCAGGCTGTCTCTCATCGCCTTTTCGGGACATTTCCGTACGGACGCCCTCAAAAAGGAAGCCTCGAGTCGGTAAAGAAGATCGACTTTCCAGATCTGATCGATGCCAGGGAACGCTTTCTCACCGCTGACAACGCAACCATTGCCGTTACCGGCAATTTTGACCGGGCACTTGCTTTCCGGGCGATCAGACGATATTTCGGCGGCTGGCTCAAATCTGATAAAAAGGTGCCGCTGACATTCCGCCAGCCGGACGAGCCGGCTTCGGAAGTGCTGATGGTCGAGGTCCCTAAGCCCATTGCGGCGATATCGAGGTTCGCGATCCGCGGGGTCGCACGCAACGATAAAGATCTTGCTCCGTCGCTCGTGTTTGCCGCTATATTGGAACAGCGTCTCCGCTCGCGTCTACCGGGCCAGGCCGCCGGCGACTTATTTGTTCGCAGCGATCCGCATACCTTGCCCGGCATCATCATGATCGGGTTCAATTCCCCAATACCCGGCCCCGATGCGAAGACCTCCCCACGCGAGATGGTCACAAAGGCCTTGGCCGACCTGGTGACTGAAGAGGAATTTCGTACGGCCTCTGCCGCGGTCCGCAATACATGGGCCAAGCAGGACCCTGTTTCGTTTTGGCTCGACGCGGACACGTATAAAACATTTTCGCCCGAGGCGGACGCCAGGCTGTTCGACAAGATCTCGCTCGCCGACGTGAACGCATATGCCGCCCGGGCTCGCAAGCTTCCTTTTGCGGTGGTTATGATCAGCTCTGCGGCTCCGAAAGGAAATTAATACGTGCAAAACGAATTGAACGCGAAAGAGGCCGCGCATGCTGCGGCAGTGCGAGAGATGTTCGCGGGCATTGCCGGCCGCTACGACCTCCTCAACCATGTCCTTTCGCTCAATATAGACAAGCGATGGAGACGGTCCGTAGCTGCGGAACTAAGGGACATCCTTGACCGGGAAGGCCAGGTTCTGGACGTGGCCTGCGGCACCGGCGATCTGTCGCTCGATCTCAACAAAAACGCGAAAGCAAGGGTCATCGCAACCGACTTTTGCCGGCCGATGCTTGATATTGCCCGGGGCAAGTCGGCAGATGAAATAAATTCGATCCCGTATGTCGAAGGTGATGCGATGGCGTTGCCGTTTGGCAGCGACGAGTTTGACGCTGTCAGTATCGCTTTCGGTTTGCGAAACCTCGCAAATGTAGGCGACGGGCTTAAAGAGTTTCACCGGGTGCTCAAACCCGGCGGGCGAATCGCTATCCTGGAGTTCTCCGCCCCGATCGTGCCAGGTTTCGGCCGTTTGTTCAATTTCTATTTTTCGCACGTGCTGCCGCGTATCGGCGGGGCCGTCAGCGGCTCTCGCGGAGCCTACGAGTACCTTCCGGACTCGGTGTCCAAATTTCCGAACCAAAAAGGATTGGCGTCAATGATGGAGCGATCAGGCTTTGAAAGCGTAAAATTTCAGAACCTGACAGGCGGCATAGCGGCCCTGCACACGGGGAAAAAGGCCTGACTTTTTGTCATCATTGCAGATTAGTTATAATATTTTGTTGCCCACCATCACTTTCCGATGAAATATAGGCTCCTGAATTTTGCCCGCCAGCTTGCGCTCATGTTGCTCGTGATCTGGACGGTCGTTTCCCTCGTGACGCTCCTCATCGAGATCGTGCCGGGTGACCCGGCGACGGTGATCCTCGGCGAGACGGCGACGCAGGAACAGATCGAAAATTTCAGGGCCAAGCATGGACTGGACCAGCCGGCGTTTTTCTTTACTTATGAGTCTGAGGGCGGGTTCACCTGGAATGGAGCGGACAATCGGTACGCGGACTATTGGCTGGGCCTGCTGCAGGGCGATCTGGGCACGTCGTTCCAGACAGACCGTCCTGTGCGGGACATGATCTTTGCCCGGTATCCGGCGACCATAAAACTGGCGATCGCGGCGATGCTGGTGGCTATCGGTATCGCGCTGCCACTCGGTGTGCTGGCAGGTTCAAGAAAAAACTCCATCATCGACAATTTTGCTTCGTTCTTTGCCCTTCTCGGCATATCCCTGCCGACTTTTGTGATCGGGCCTTTCCTGGTTCACATTTTTGCGGTCAGGCTTGGCTGGTTCTCGCCGACAGGTAGTTATTATCCTGAGGATATTGTGCTGCCCGCTGTGACACTCGGGGCCGCCCTGTCTGCGATCCTGACCCGTATGGTGCGTTCGAGCGTAATCGAGGAACTAGGCGAGGACTATGTCCGTACAGCACGCGCCAAAGGCGTCAGCGAGCGAATGGTCCTGTATAAGCACGTATTAAAGAACGGCCTCATCCCGGTTGTAACGATCCTTGGACTTCAGCTTGGCGTCCTTTTAGCCGGTGCCATCATTACGGAAAAGATCTTTAACTGGCAGGGCCTCGGCCTGCTGCTGCTCGAGGATGGGATCGGCAAACGTGATTACCGTTTGGTACAGGGCTGTGTCCTTGTGATCAGCGTAACGTTTATCATTGCAAACTCTTTGACGGACTTCGTTTACCGCAAACTCGATCCGCGCATCAGGCTTTCATAAATGAGTCGTTTAGCATACATCGGCCTTGCGATCGCCGCCCTGTTCATTTTGGCAGCGATCTTTGCACCATGGGTCGCCACCCATGACCTGGCTGCACAAGACCTCGCCATGCGGTACGTTCCGCCGTCCGCCGAGCACTGGTTCGGCACGGACGGCCTCGGCCGCGACGTGTTTTCGAGAGTTGTGTATGGAGCGCGTATCTCGCTCGAAGTCGGAATAACGGTGGTCCTGGTCTCGTCGGTCTTTGGCACTATGATCGGAGCGATCGCGGGTTTTTATGGTGGGATCATCGACAAGTTCCTTTCGGGCTATGTTTTCAATGTGTTCCTCGCGTTTCCGGGCCTGCTGCTTGCGATAGCCCTGGTCGCCTTCCTGGGTGCGGGCCAGGGAAAATTGATAGCTGCTCTCTGCGTGATCGGTTGGGTGAGCTATGCGAGAGTTATACGCGGCCAGGTACTAAAGGTACGTGAATACGACTACGTACTGGCCGCCCGTGCCCTGGGGGCCGGCAACATGCGGATCCTTTTTACGCATATAATGCCAAATGCGATCCAGCCGTTGATCGTCCAGGCATCGCTCGGGATGGCCGGAGCCGTACTTTCCGAAGCATCGCTCTCGTTTCTCGGCCTGGGTATCCCGCCGCCGGCTCCAAGCTGGGGGACGATGGTCGAGGAAGCCCGCCAGTTTTTCAGCAGTTCGCCGCACGTGCTCTTCTTCCCTGGTGCGGCTATCGCTCTTACCGTCCTGGCATTCAATTTTATCGGCGACGGCCTTCGTGAATATTTAGATCCGAAACAGCGCACGAGGTGACAGCCGCCTTTGGTCCGCTTCGAGTTTCCCACCCGCTGGCCCGGCTTCCGGTGTCCTGTCATATTTCATTCAAACATTCGGGGCATTTCCTGCATCCTAAACCATATCCAGAACGTTCGTAAGAATTAGAGGTTGATCTTAGTATGTATAGACTGTCGCTCGTCTCGCTTTGCTTATTCGTTTTAACCACCGCTCTTTATAGCCAGTCTGGAAGACGAGTTGCCCCGCGGCCGACGCCGGTTGCCGCGCCTGAGGACAGTACGCCGCAGTATTCGGAATCAAAGCCCAATCCACGCGGGGTTGAACGCCCGCCAGTCCGTTTTCCGGGTATAGCAACGGGAGTCGGTGCCCGGCAGCCTGCCGCCGGCGCGCCGGTACCTGCAGCTCCAAACACCGCCGACACGGCAGCCCCTGAAACAAGCGATGGAGAAGAAACCCTAAGGATCGAAACCAACCTGATCACCATTCCCGTTTCCGTTTTTGACCGCAATGGCCTCTACATACCGGGGCTGGAGCAGCACAATTTTAAGATCTACGAGGACGGTGCCGAGCAGGAGATCGCATACTTCGGCACGTCGGACAAGCCATTTACAGTCGCTATCATGATCGATGTGAGCCCTTCGACGGCTTACAAGATCGAAGAGATCCAACGAGCAGCGATGGCGTTCGTTGACCAGCTACAGCCGCAGGACAGCGTGATCGTCATCGAGTTTGACCAGCGGGTAAATGTGCTCGCCAAGGCGACAAATGACCGCGAAAAGATCCGTAACGCGATAAGAAAGGCCCGATTTGGCGGCGGAACTTCGCTGTACAATGCCGTTGATCAGACACTTAAGAAACAGCTCGGCAAGATCAGCGGACGCAAGGCCATCGTTCTTTTTACGGATGGTGTCGATACGACCTCCGACCTAAGCCTTTTTCGCGGGAGGACCTTCGATTCTACGATAAAAGATGCAGAGGAGTCGGATGTGATGATATTTCCGATCTATTACAATACCTTTCTTCAGTCCCGCGGCACCGGTTCGACCTTTCCCGATATTTTTGGCGGCCCGCCGGCCAAAGGGACCACATCGGGCGAATATGCGTTGGGACGCAGTTATCTCAATGAACTTGCGGCGGTTACCGGTGGCAGAGTTTTCAGGCCCGAGGCGACTCCGGGCGGATTGACAGCGGCATTTGAGGGGATAGCCGAGGAACTGCGACGGCAATATAACATTGGTTATATTCCGGCCGACGAAGGCACGCCAGGCCAGCGAAAACAGATCAAGGTCCGCGTTAACCGTCCCAACCTCGTGCTGCGTGCCCGAGACAGCTATATTGTCGGGGCCGCCGGACCAGGAATGGCGGCAGAGCCGGCAGGCTCAAAGAAATAGATCTTGAGCATTTACCGGCCCCGCCGATCACGATCAACGATTATTCCACATCATCGGCCGAGATCGTTCCGGCCGCGGCCTTAGGATCGGCAGCGGCAGAAACGGGTTTTACGGATGTTATTGAAATGATACGGCCGCTCGCCGACAGGTCTCTTTCGTCCTCGATCTTGCAGCCCCCAGCCCAGTCAACTGTTCCCGTAAACTCACATTGCCCGCCTTTCTTACATTTGGCCAGCACTGCCTGGCCTACGGCCGAATCGTTCTTAAAGCAAAATGCAGCGAGATCGCCGGTCTCTTCGCCGAGATAGACGATCGCCGAATCGGTCTTGGTGGTCTGCAGCGTCCCGGTATAGGTAACGAGGTCGTCTTCGTCGCCCGCCTCTTTGCCTTTGTCGGTTGTCTCCTCGGCATCACCGCCGCAGTTCTCAGCGGTCCATTTCGACAACGTGTGAATGTGCTTAAGGTTGACGTAAACGGTCGCGCTAACCTGCTGTGCGGCGCCCTTGGAAAGTACTGCAAGACACATCCGGTAATTGGAACCCTGGACGACCTGCCTTTCAGCCTTAAGGACCGACACGAGTTTGAGCGTCGCGTCTTTGCTTCGTTGGGTCTTAACCGCATAGTCCGCCGCTTTTGTAACGGCAGCGCTGCTTACCGGTTCGTCACGAAAGCCGCCGACCGAAATGCCCTGCTGTGCAAAACAGAGTGACGTACAGCCAAAGACTGCGTAAAATGCGATGATCGCCGCTGTTTTATGTAGATTATGTTTCATTTTAAATTCCCTACTCAAAGAAAGCACCGGATGCAAATGTCGTACCGGCCATGGAATGGCGCCTAAAAAACTTAGTGTCGTGAAATCCGATATGGCGTTCTACATGCGGTCACGCACCCCACCCGGAAAAGACGCAATGACGACAAGTCCCTCAGACCCTAAACACCTCCCCTGTTGGGATTTGGTTGTATCTTAGCTGATTAGAATTGAACCAGCCAATCAAATTCGCGTAAGTGTGCTTTGATCCCGTTTTTTCCGGGCCACGCACCCGGCGCGAGATGGATCGTCAAAACGAGATCGACGCTGACCATTCGCGCGATACCGTTACCATTTCTCGAGGTGACATCCTCTTCTCGCAAGTTAATTTGGCCTTACCTCGCACGCGGGATTTTTTTTCTTGGAAGGAATAAAGATCTTTAACCGCAAAACAAAGGGGCCGCCCGATGGCAGCCCCACTCTATTGATCTGAAGTGGTGATCCGAGCAGGACTCGAACCTGCGACCCAGTGGTTAAAAGCCACTTGCTCTACCGACTGAGCTATCGGACCACAAACGATGATTTTACATTGCGAAATACAAAATGCAAAATCACAACCGCGTTCTGCACCGGTTTAGTCGAACCAGCCTTCCATGACCGATCTCTGAATAATGATGGTCTGATCGCGTTCCGGCCCAGTGGATATCAAGCCGATCTCGACCTGGATCTGGTCCGAAAGGAACTCTACATAATCGCGGGCCCTCTGCGGCAGTTCGTCAAACTTTGTTGTTCCGACCGTGTCGCTCCTCCAGCCCGGCAGAGTTTCATAGATAGGCTTGATCTGTCGGAGTTCGCTCGAAACGGCGGGAAACGTATCGATTCGTTTACCATCTATTTCGTAGCCGACGCAGACCTTGATCTCATCAAGGGCGTCGAGCACGTCGAGCTTTGTCAGAGCGACCGAATCGAAACCGTTTAGCTCGGCGGCGTAGCGGGTGGAGACCGCGTCGAACCATCCGCAGCGCCGAGGGCGCTTTGTCACCGAACCGTATTCATTACCACGTTGACGGATCAGATTTGCCATATCCTCTTCGACATCGAGCATCTCTGTCGGAAACGGACCTTCGCCGACCCGCGTAGCGTATGTGCGGACGATAC
>JBBQGO010000069.1:0-9726 GCA_038323125.1 Pyrinomonadales bacterium | reverse complement strand
CAGCGGACGGGCGGAAGCGCACCGGAGTTCCTGAGCAGCCATCCTAATCCGGGCAACCGCTTTGACAACATCAACCGCGAAGCCGCAAGGCTGCGCGTGTCGCCTAACCCTATCAAGATGACGCGCGATTTCGAACGCGTTCAGGCAAGGCTGCGTTCAATGCCGCCTGCCCCTACGATGGCCCAGCTTCAGAGGAGTCATCAGGCCGGCCAGACGCAACCCAACCCCACAGCCTCCGGCCGCTACACCGCGAACGTTCAACGGCCTTCGTCGCAATATCGCTCCTTCACAGGTGTGAGCTGGCTGCGAATGAATGTGCCTTCAAACTGGCGCCAGTTCTCAGCCGCCGATACTGTGCAGTTTGCACCCGAGGGGGCTTATGGATCGTCCGGCATCACACGTGGTGTAATGATCGGTATCTATCGTGGACAGGGCAATGATCTCAATCGAGCGTCTCAGGAATATGTGTCACAGGTTATGCAGGGCAATACATACCTGCAAAGCCGGAGCGGGTTCACTCGAACGACACTCGGCGGGCGCCAAGGTTTAGCAACGTCAATGTCAGGACAGTCGCCCGTGACCGGTCAAACCGAGGTGGTCAACATTTTCACGACCAGGCTTCGCAACGGAGAACTCTTTTACGTCGTTACGGTCGCACCTTCGAATGAGACAAACATTTATAATAATGCCTTCAGGGCCGTGCTAAATTCTATTCGTCTGAGCGAATAACGTGCCTTTCAGGCGTGGGCCGCGTGTTTGTCTGTCTTGACGGTCGACAGCATAATGATCGCCGCGACAGATACGCACGCGCTCGCCAAAAATGCCGTTTTCGCCCCAAACTCAACCCATATAAGGCCAAAGAGCAGCGATGCGGGGAAGACGGTTATTCCAAATGCAAGGTTGTATAGGCCGTATGCCGTGCCGCGTTTCTTGACCGGGACCATATCCGCGACGAACGCTTTCTCAACACCTTCCGTTAGCCCAAAATACGTGCCATAGACTATAAACAGCAGCCATATCTGCCAGGCCGAATCCACGAAAGCGAAACCGATATAGACGAGTGTGTATATCACCCAACCGGTGATTATCAGGCCCTTGCGGCCAAACCTGTCCGAAAGGTCCCCGCCGATCAGCGAACTAACAACCTTGCTGAAATGCAGAGCCATCCACAACAGCGGCAGCATCACCGGCGATATGCCGGCGTCAGATGCTCGGAGCAGCAAAAAGGCATCGGTTGAATTTGAAAGCGTGAAGATCGCGATAACGACCAGAAAGCGCTTGAACCGGGCATCAAACCCCTTTAGTGAAAAGCTCGTCGGTGTCTCTTCGCTCGCTGCGAGATGTTTTGCCGGTTCGCGTACGGCAAATGCGATTATGAGAAGCCCAAGCACCAGCGGTACTGAAGCAAACAGAAATACCTGCTGATATTCCCTGATCGTTGGGTTTTGCGTATCGGCCGCAAAGGCCAGGAGCAGGATAAAACCAACGACCGGGCCAAAGACCGCTCCCAGATGATCGGCCGCACGGTTAAACCCGAAGGCAAAGCCGCGATGTTTGGCGGGGACGCTCTCGGCGATCAGTGCATCGCGCGGTGCTCCGCGAATACCCTTACCTGTTCGGTCAGCCATGCGAACTATAAGGACCTGCGGCCACGTTGTTACAAAAGCCAAAATAGGACGTGTGATAGCCGCGAGCGAATACCCAAGGAAAACCGGCAGCTTTCGATTGCCGAACCGGTCGCTCAGATAGCCTGATGCGAGTTTTAGCAGGCTGGCGACGGACTCGGCAAAGCCTTCGATCAGGCCGATGACAAATGGCGAGGCACCCAGGCTGAGCGCGAGAAAAGCGGGCAAGAGCGGATAGATTATCTCACTCGAGGTGTCGTTCAGAAAACTAACGATGCTTAGCGCGACCACATTGCGCGGGAGCGTGCGGTAGCGATGCCAACGGCCGTTAGTCGTTACAATTTCCGGTGCGGCCATAATCGGCGTGATCAGCGAGCCCGGGTTGGACGCGGGCGCGGACGTTCGGAACTGCCCGTGCCGAGCGCCCAGAGGGCAAAGCTGCCCATTATGGCTACGGCGAGAATGATGAAAACGATCGTAATTCTGAACGCCATTCGCACGGTGCGCTTAAGCAGCTTGAACACAACGAACGCGGCCGCGAAAAAAATAAATAAAAAGGCTACGGCCGCAAACACACCTATTCCGCCGGCGAGAGGTGCGGCATCCAGAAGTATGTTCATTTTGCTTTTTCCTCCGACGCCCTTTCGATAGCGTCAATATCATCTTCGGTCAATGCGGCCGTTTCACTGGGAATTGCGAACTTTTCATCTGCCCAATCGCCAAAGTCGAGCAGCTTGCACCGCTCCGAACAAAAAGGGCGAAACTCATTACCGTTATACTCTTTCTCCTTACCGCACTGCGGGCACTTAACGATGGGCATATGGCTCGATATAAAGGTTAGCATAACAAATCCGCGACAAAAATCTATTGAACCCCTCGTGCGTAGATGCCATCATATAGCGTGATATGTAGATGATGACGGAGCGAACAATCTATTGTCTGCAAACGTATTTGTTCTGAGAGTTCACAGGCGAGGATCACAAAATGAGCGATTACAAAGATAAATTCGATCGGTGGCAAAAGAAGGCTACGGAAAAATTTGAGGAGATCGATGCCCAGCTCGGGCTTAAGGACAAGATCGAGGGCGGAGCCCGCGTCGTTGTTGAAACAGCGCGTACCAGTGCCGAGCGTATTAAGACCGAAGCGGAGAGAACCGATGTCGGCAAGAACGCGGTCAAGGCAGCCGAAGGTGTAATGAATACCGCCAGTGACACCGCAAAGACGGCCTGGAAGACGAGCGGCCCGATCCGGGACGCGGCGGGAGACGCGGGCGTTAAGGCCGGCGAGGCCGTAGCCGACGCTGCGGGCAAAGCGGGAGACTTTATCGAGGGATCCCGCGAAACGGTCGAATCGAGCGCCAAGCGGGTGTCCAAGGTCGTTGGATTCGGATCGAGCCTGTCAAACACCGTGGACTCCGCATTCAAGTCGATTCAAAAGGCTTCGGACTGGGTCCAGGAAGACCCTCTCAGGGCCGCGGCGACCGGTGCTTCGATGGCGATCGGAGCAGGCCTTGGCGTCGTGTTCACCGGTATCAGCTCTCACTGGCTTCTCAATTCGGCGATTCCTGTATGGTCGGTCAAGAAGCTCGCTGAGAACTTTGACGGATATCTCAAGCGGAGAGAAGAACTGATCGCCAACGGCCATCTGACTGAGGCCGACGCCGAACGCATCCAGTTTGAACGCGACATCGCAACGCGGATCGGTGCCCCGCTTCTCGGTGCATTCTCATTTGCCTCGGGAGCGGTGATGATGACCAATGTGCTAAATCCTGTCGCCGTCACCGGCTTTCCGATCGGCAACATCATCGGCGGCAATCCCATGCTCGAAGGCGTTTGGTTCTTCGGCAACGGTATGGTCTGTTTTAAGACCAGCTATGACTTTTTTATGATCGCCCTCGACGGCCAGGAAGACGTTGAAAAGATGGTCAGAGAGATCAAGGGCCTGCTGCCCCAGGTCAGCGCCGCCTCATAAAGCCGAAAGGGTGGAGGAGTTGCAGAACAGCACTTTCACCCTTTCACTCTTTCACTTTTTAAGAACCCAGTCGCTACCGCTCCCGGTTCTGACCCTTTTTCACTTTTCCCCTATTTCACTTTAATTTATCTGTATCGGAAACGGTACGAAACACAATGCGAAGATCACCAGCGTTACAAACGCGATGACTTTCCGCTTGGTGCCCAGTGACGATTGGTCGATGGGGCTTGGGTGCCTTACGCGCATCATGATTCCCAATATGATAGCGATCAGGAATCCGCTCGGGCTATGGTAGAAGTACATACCGGCAACCGATAGCACCGCCATGATGATGAAAGCTATCCGTCCCGTCCAGTAATGCACCCTCTCGCCCAGCACCGCATATATCGCATGCCCGCCGTCTAATTGGCCGGACGGGATCAGGTTTAGGGCCGTGACCAGCAAACCCACCCATGCTGCGAAATAGAATGCATTCCCTTCCGCAAAGCTGAGATTGATCCCCATCATCCCGGCAAAAAGACGCATTAGCAAGGGGTCCGTAAACACGAGGACACCCTGAAGATCGCCGGGCAGTCTTGGCGGAGCCGCATTCATGGTCGCCAGTCCGATCAACGCCACTGGTATCAACGCGATAAACCCCGCGATGGGCCCTGCGACGCCAATGTCGAAAACAGCTTTCCGCGACGGCATTGGCGAGAGGATCTTGATAAACGCTCCAAAGGTACCGGCCGGCCCGATCATCGGAGGCGTCGGCAGAAAGAAGGGCAGCGTCGCGTCAACCCTATAGATACGACAGGCGGTGTAGTGGCCCATTTCGTGACAGAGCAGGATGAAGAGGAGCGAGATCGAAAAGCTGAGCCCGTATGCCAGTTCCGCAGGATTCGAAAGGACGTTTGAAACGGCGGATATTACCAGGCCCGCATATGCGACGGGAAGGGTCACGATAAACTGCAGGAGTTCTCCGGCCGTCTGCGGATCCGAGTCCGGAAAGATCTGAAGCCTGCCAAATGGAAACAGCGTTCCGGCCACCGTCGCCGTACAAAACGTAACGGCCAGCAGCAGGCTGTGTTTTACCCAGGTGCGAAGCGTCGGCCGCATCGAAGGCCGTCCGTAAATAAAGTTGTTCTCGATGGTTTCGCGGTCCGTCATTGCCGTGGCTTAATCAAAAAGATCGTAGCCCGTTGGCCGCGCTTTGGGGCGCCGCCACGATCTACGATCGATAACAATATGATACTACAATGCCTCGCCTTATCCGACCGCTTTGGCCGATAGTTCCTTACCCGGTTTGAACCTAATGGTCTTGCCGGCCGGAATAGGAACTTCCTTACCTGTCCGCGGATTGCGCCCTACACCGCGCTTGCGCGGTTTAACTACAAAGACCCCAAATCCGCGAAGTTCGATCCTCTTACCTGCCGCCAAGGCCTGCTTCATCGCTTCAAATAACGAGTGGACGACCTGCTCGGCTTTTTGCTTTGGTACACCCGTGCGGTCGGCAACGAGATTGACGATGTCTAGTTTGATCATTTATTCCTCCATGGAAACCGGAACGCGGGAGACAAAGCCGAAACTAAAACGTCTCTGAATCATAATCCCCTAACTCTACTTATGTCAAGATTTTAAGCGTATGTGGTCGTTGGCCGATTTGCCGAGTACTTCGGCGCTAAACGGTCGAGATGATAGAATCAGCAGGTATTCAAATCATCAGGTAAGGGGACTAAAGACATGCGTTGGAGTGATCTGAGACAAAGCGGGAATGTCGAGGACCGCCGCGGTATGGGCGGACGCGGGGTAGCGCTCGGCGGTGGCGGCATCGGTATAGTGATCCTGGCGATCGTCATCTGGCTGTGCGGAGGCGACCCGAGCCAGCTCTTTCAGAATGGCGGGCCGCAAGGCGAAGTCCCGGTGCCGGGCGCCGTTTCCAATTCATCGACCCATATCGGCGATGAGAACGCTCGATTTGCACGAGCTCTGATGGGCAATCTCGAAGATGCGTGGAAACAGATATTGCCGCAGCAGGCACGGGTAAAGTATCAAGACCCGAAGCTGGTACTCTTCACCGGCCAAGTGTCGTCCGCGTGCGGTTACGCCACGGCGGCTACCGGGCCCTTCTATTGTCCGGGCAACTATAAGCTGTATCTCGACTTCGCGTTCTTCGACGAACTTCGGCGTGAGTTCAAAGCACCCGGCGACTTTGCGCAGGCCTATGTTGTAGCCCACGAATTTGGGCACCACATCCAAAATCTAATGGGCACGATGGAGAAGGTGCAGCGAGCCGGAAACAGCCCTCGTCTTTCCGTCGCGGTCGAACTCCAGGCCGATTGCTACGCCGGCATTTGGGCCAACTTTGCCCAGAAACAGGGACGTCTTGATCCGGGCGATGTCGAAGAGGCCCTTAGGGCCGCCGGGGCCGTAGGCGACGATATGATCCAGAAACGCAGCCAGGGCTATGTCATTCCGGATTCATTCACTCACGGCTCTTCGCAGCAGCGTATGGCCTATTTTACAAAAGGCATGCAGTCGGGCGATATGAAGCAGTGCGAGACGTTGAGATGAATGACGGATGTCGAAAGGGTGGTCTTACGCAGGTCATTCGGCGAGCGAAAGCTCCTTTCTCAAGATACGGTCAATCGTAGTCGGAACGGACTGATGTGTCGCCTCAGCCTCTTTTCGAAGGCCTTCGAAAACATCTTCTGAAAGCCGTACCTCGTAGGTACGCTTACTTATTTCGATCGTCACGTCCGAAGGCTCGAGAAGCTCTTCGTAGTCGGCAAGGCTGTGATTGTCCCAGAATTCGCCCGCCTCTTCTTCAGTGGCGAATGTCTCGGGAATAGGATCAATAACTTTCTTTTTGTTTTGCATAATAATTCCTTTCGCCTGAATCCATGTCGCGGGCCGAAATAGGAAGAATGGCCTCCGAAACCTTCCTAACAAATTCCTCCTTCCAAATGATCTCTCGAATTTTCATCTCGAATTCGAATCCAGCCGCAGTCGTAAAGTCACGCTGCGCACGGACGGCCATATATCTCCTGGTAAACATAGCCGAGGAACCGGGCTTCGGCCGTGCAGAGGGTTTCAAGCCAGCAGCTTGTCAGGTATAGTCGCTTTTCTGCGTTGGTGGTCAGCTTTTCTGCCTTTTTCAGCGACGTTGCATCCATATCGTGATCTAGCTTGTAGCTCTCGGTCAGTTCGGCCTTCGTCTCGCGGGACTCGTGGAGTGCGTTGAGAAGATCGCTGATCCAGAGCTTTAAAAGAGGTTCCAAAGAATTTTCAGTGAGGGCCTGAAAAGCACCGATCGCAAAGCGCGCTTCGGCGTTCTCGAATGGATATGTCCCGATGCCGTTCGCCGCATCGTCGGCCTGCTTCCACTGGAACAGCTCCTCGGTGTTAACGTGCCGCATCCGGGCGGTTCGTTCGTCGTACATCAGAAACCACTCGCAGAGATCGGCCAACGAATCGGTTTCGACGACCCCATCGGAGGTGAACCGGAGCTTTGGCGGTTCGGTTTGCATTACTTTTGCTTCGGCCATTCATTTATTTCAGCATCAATCGAGATATAATCAAAGTCCCGCCGGCTGCCGGTCGGGCCATTAGCCGATATGTTCACTGGGATCATAGAAGAATTGGGTAAAGTCGCATCGCTCGACCTACACGACGCCGGTGCTCGTATCACGATCTCGGCAAGCACTGTCACAACCGACCTTCACACGGGCGATTCGATCGCAGTTAATGGTGTATGCCTAACAGCTATCGATATCTCATCGTCATCCTTTGCAGCCGACGTGTCGCCCGAGACTCTTGAGAGATCGACTCTCGGCAGCATTAAAGCAGGCTCGGCGGTAAATCTGGAACGGGCAGTCACCCCGGCGACCCGCCTCGGCGGCCATATCGTACAAGGCCATATTGACGATCGGGGTACGCTGATCTGCGCCGAACGGCTGGGTGACTACTGGACGCTGCGGATCGGTTATTCACCGCAGATGGCAAAGTATTTGGTCCATAAGGGCTCGGTAACGGTCGAGGGGATCAGCCTAACCATCGCAGCTCTCACAAATGAACATTTTGACGTCGCCCTGATACCAAAAACATGGGAGATGACCAACCTCTCTTACCTAAAGCCGGGCGATACGGTAAACCTCGAGGCAGACGTGATCGCAAAGTACGTCGAACGAATGATGGAATATCGCTGACGATAACAAAAGGACACGAAAATGGAGAAGGCGGCCGTCAATGGCCGCCTTCTCAGTATGGTTTTCCAGTTTCGGGGCCGGGCAATTCAGTGCCCGGCCAGAGCCTAGTTCGCTCCGCCGGAAAGTTTACCGATCAGCGAGAACAACGGCAGGTACATCGAGATGACGATAGAACCGATCGTCACGCCGAGGAATGCGATAAGGACGGGTTCGATCATCGCGAGCAAGTCGGCGATGGCCGTATCGACCTCATCCTCATAAAAGTCAGCGATCTTGCCGAGCATGGCGTCCAGAGCACCCGTCTGTTCGCCGACGCCGATCATCTGTCCGACCATGTGCGGGAAGACGTTTGTCGCCTTGAGCGGCTCGACAAAGTTCTCACCGCGTTCTACGCCCGCTCTTACCTTCAGTATCGCATCCTCGATGATCACGTTGCCTGCGGTCTTTGCGGTAATGTCGAGCGACTGCAGAATAGGCACACCTGATGAAAGCAGGGTCGAGAGGATACGTGAAAAGCGGGCAACTGCGATCTTTCGCAGGATGCTGCCGAAGATGGGCAGTTTCAACAGCAGTGCATCTATCTGCCAGCGGCCCTTGGGCGTCTTGTAATAGTAGCTTAGGCCGACACCCCCGCCGATAAGCGAGATCAGCAGCCCAAGGCCGCCCCAGCCCGCCAGAAAGCCGCTTATGCCCATAACGATGCGCGTTGGCAGCGGCAGGGCCTCGCCGGGGCCTAGCAGCCCGAGAAAGATCTGTTCAAACTGTGGAATGACAACCACCATAATAATGGCGATCGCACCGATAGCGACGGCGATAACAGCTGTGGGGTAGATCGATGCCGAAACAATACTTCGCTTTAGCTTTACGACCTTCTCGATCAAAGTGGCCAGGCGCTGGAGAATGAGGTCAAGCACACCACCCGTTTCGCCGGCCTCGACCATGTGTGTATAGAGACTATCGAAAACCTTTGGGTGATTGGCCAGGGCCGCGAAAAGGGTCGAACCCTCTTCGACGTTCTGGCGTACCTGACGCAGCACATCCTTAAAAAACAAGTTCTGCTGCTGTTCGCCTAGGATGTCGATACACTGAACGAGCGGCAAACCGGCATCGATCATGACTGAGAACTGGCGCGTAAAGACAGCGAGTTCCTTTGCCTTGACCTTTTTGCGTCGGCCGATCTTTGGTACCGATATCTCGCGGCCCTTTTCCGAGGCCTGCGTCATGATGATCTGCTCGCGACGCAGCAGAGCGCGAAGTTCGTCCTGAGTTGCGGCTTCGCGTTCACCGGCGATCAGTTCGTTTAGTCGGTTTCGTCCTTTAAAGGCGAATGTAGGCATTTTGCGTCTAGCTCCTGTGAAGATCTACGGGCCGGGCGGCCCGAAACTGTTTTATTTTGTCGATGGACGTTCGCCTATACTGCGCGACTGTGAGTATGGACTTCCGTTCACCGGGCGGGTAGCCGGACGGGTGGGGCCGCCGTACGACTCATTAAGGCCTGAGCCGCGTTCGATCAACTCCTTCAGTTCGTCCGTGTTTGACGATCGCTGCATGGCAACATCGAGCGTGATCTGGCGTTTGTGGTGCAGAGTGGCAAGCGACTGGTTAAAGGTCTGCATACCGAACTTGTCCTGGCCCGTTTGCATCATCGAGTAGATCTGGTGGATCTTGTCCTCACGTATGAGGTTGCGAATAGCAGGGTTGGGAACCAGAACCTCGAGAGCCATGACACGTCCGTCGCCCGACGCTTTGGGCAGCAGGGCCTGACATAGAATGCCCTCGAGAACCAGCGAGAGCTGCGTCCTGATCTGCGACTGCTGGCCGGATGGGAATACGTCGATGATACGGTTGATGGTCGAATAGGCCGAATTTGTGTGCAGCGTTGCAAACGTCAAATGGCCTGTCTCAGCGATACGCAGCGCCATCTCGATCGTTTCGAGGTCACG
>JBBQGO010000068.1:0-9742 GCA_038323125.1 Pyrinomonadales bacterium | reverse complement strand
ATGCCGGCTTTGAGGACTCAGGCGTAAGCTACCGACGCCGGATAGAATGGAACGACTCGCACAAGATTGGTCTTACAGATGTGTTTGCAAGTACCATCGAGAATACGTTTGAGATAAATTTTATTCTTGATGCCAAATGTGCCGCCGAAATCGATGGCGGCAGCGTTCGGGTTTCGCGGAACGCCGGAGCTCACAAATTGGTAGTAGCCCTAACAATGACCAGCCCGACAATTTCAGGCACTTGGGAGTTAAAACCACAACAAATTTCCCCGTTTTATGGAAAACTGGTCGGTTCAAAGCGTCTTATTTTTACTTGCAGGCGTTCCGGAGAGTTTGCCATTCCGATTTCGATCGAATGGGAGGTTGCTTGCCGATCGTAATGACCATACCCCGCAATCGAATCAACGCGTGAACGCGCTGAATTTGTCAACATTTTCGAGAAAGTGCAGTAGATTGGCAGTTTACAAAGCGGAAGGTAATGAATGAGCGAAATGATCGAACAAGATAACCACCCTCGCTTTGACCAACGACCTTGGGGAACTTTCACCGTGCTCGATGAAGGAGAGGGTTTCAAAGTCAAACGAATAGAAGTGTTCCCCGGAAAGCGTTTGAGCTACCAAAAGCACGCCCAGCGAAGTGAACATTGGTTCGTCGTCAAAGGAACTGCGAAAGTTACACTGGACGGTCAGGATGTGATCAAAAAAAGTGGCGATTCAGTGGATATAGCCGTCGGAACCGCCCACAGGGTTGAAAATCCAGGTAACGAACTTCTTGTCTTCATAGAGGTTCAACAAGGTCCGTATCTGGGAGAAGATGACATTGTGAGATTCGAAGACGATTTCGGCCGAGCGAAGCAATAACAGAATGACCTTATAGACTTCGATGTGCGGTATTAATGGAATCCTTTATTCACAACGCTCTGGCCGAACCGTGGCCCCGGAGCTATTGGTGCGCATGCGTGATACCCTAAGGCATCGCGGGCCAGATCAGCAAGGAATTTTTGTCGACGGCCGCATTGGACTGGGACATCGTCGGCTAACGATCGTAGATCTAAAGACCGGTCAGCAGCCGATGTACAGTGATGACGGTTCATTGGTCATCGTGTACAACGGCGAGGTTTACAATCACTTGGAACTACGCCCCGAGCTGGAAAGGCTCGGATTTGTCTTTCGAACTACCTCCGATACTGAAACGATTCTGAAGGCATACCAGGCCTATGGGCCCGATGCAATAGAGAAATTCCGGGGTATGTTTGCCTTCGCGGTTTGGAATAAAGCGAACAAGGAGCTCTTTATCGCCCGCGATCGACTGGGTGTCAAACCGCTCTATTATGTCGTAAGAGAAGATGGAAGCCTCTTATTTGCGTCAGAGATAAAGGCATTGTTGGCGGCGGGTGCGGTGAAACCTGAGATCGAATATCGATCGCTTTCTGATTACTTAGCCAATCATGGAACGTCAGGCGAACTAACGATGTTCGCTGGCGTAAAACGTCTCTTGGCGGGCCACACTCTGACATTCAAGGATGACGAACTTACGATCTCGAAATACTGGGACATTTCATTTGATCGAACGAACGTAGGAAAGCGGTCCGACCAGGACTGGATCGAGGAATGGTATTCGCTTTTTCAGGAATCGGTCAAGCTAAGGCTGATGGCGGATGTGCCACTCGGAGTGTTCCTCTCAGGGGGCATTGATTCGAGTGCAATTGCAGCGGAAATGTCGCGGTTGGTCGATGAAAGAATCAAGACATTTTCGGTCGCGTTCGCCGAACGCGAAGCGAATGAGCTCAGATACGCCAGGTTGGTTGCGGAACGATTTAACACCGACCATCACGAGGTAATAGTCTCGCCGGAAGAGTTTTTCAAAGCTCTGCCGGAACTGATATGGCATGAAGACGAGCCGCTTGCCCATCCGTCGAGTGTGGCCTTAAACTTTGTTTCCAAACTCGCCGCGGAACATGTGAAAGTCGTCTTAACGGGTGAAGGCAGCGATGAGAGTCTTGCCGGTTATGCTCGATATGGCAAAACGCTCATGAATCTTCGACTTGGCAAAGCTTATGATTTTTTAATTCCCAGATCACTTCGCCATCTTATTGCAGACAGAATTGAAGGCCTGCCAGTCGAGTCAAAGATCAGGCATAAGCTTCGCAAAAGCTTTTTTGTTGTGGAACCGTCGATCGAATCGGCGTATTTTGATAACTTCGCGGTTTTTTCACGATCGATGCAGGCAGGAATTTTGTCCGCATCTACCAAAGAACGTTTAAATGGCTCATCAGATCCTTATCTGGAAATGTCGCGGCTTTTTAACCGCTCAGAAGAAGGTGCAATGCTCGACCGAATGCTATACACGGATACGAAGACGTACCTTCACGAACTGCTAATGAAGCAAGATCAAATGTCGATGGCAGCCTCGATCGAAAGCCGGGTTCCCTTCCTCGATCATAAGTTGATGGAGTTTTCGGCGTCGATGCCCTTGAATATGAAGCTCCGCGGGCGATCAACGAAGTACGTCCTTAGGCGGGCAATGAAAAATGTGCTACCAGAAGAAATTTTGACGCGAAGTAAAATGGGTTTCCCGGTTCCCATCGGCAAATGGTTCCGCGGTGAGTTTAGGCATATCATTGACGACTTTTTGTTATCTGACCGCTCGCTGGGACGCGGCATATTCGAGCCGGATGCGGTGAGACAACTCGTCGCGCGACATATGAACGGTGAGAACCACGACGAAAGACTCTGGTCGCTGGTAAATTTTGAAATGTGGCAGCGGCGGTTCATCGACGGTTAGAAAGATAGTTGACTAGAACCTCTGCAGACCGACAGCGGGATAAGGGCACAACGTGAGGATACTTTGGCTTAAGACTGAACTACTGCATCCGATAGATAAGGGCGGTAAGATCCGTACCTACCAAATGCTAAAGGAGTTAAGTCGGAACCACCACATTACGTATTTGACGCTCGACGATGGTACGGCTGACCTAGATGCAGTTGAATTAGCGCAGGAATACGCTCACGATGTGGTGACGGTTCCTCATAAGGTATCGCCAAAGTTTAGCCCGCGCTTTTACTTCGAAATAGCAGGTAATATGGTCTCCACACTTCCCTATTTTATGGAGAAGTATCGGTCCCCGCAGATGCAGACCGAGATCTCGCGATGCTTGGCGAACTCTCGACCTGACGTTTTGGTATGTGACTTCCTGCAGGCATCGATCAACCTTCCGGATGCTGTCGATGTTCCAACAGTTCTCTTCCAACACAACGTCGAGGCGATGATTTGGAGGCGACATGCTGACGTTGCATCGAATCGATTAAAAAGGGCGTTCATGAACATTCAGTGGAAGCGGAGTGTTCGATATGAATCCGAGACGTGTAATAAGTTTGACTCGGTGGTGGCGGTGTCGAAAGAAGACGCTGAAGTTTTCCGTCGCGATTACCAGGTGCCGAACGTTTTCGATATTCCAACAGGCGTTGACACGGAGTTTTTTGCTAGAAGAAAAGAACAAATCTCGACACGGCCTAACATTGTCTTTACCGGTTCGATGGATTGGCTGCCTAATAATGACGGGATTGGGTGGTTTATCAAAGAGATATTGCCGTCTATTCGACAGCAGGTACCTGAAGTTACCCTTACGGTGGTCGGGCGCGATCCTTTACCGGAACTAACGGAGATCGCTAGGCGTGACACGAGCATAATCATCACCGGGCGGGTTCCCGATGTACGGCCATATATGGAGGATGCTGCCGTGTATGTAGTGCCCCTTCGAATTGGAGGAGGAACTCGCCTGAAGATATACGAGGCAATGTCCATGGGCCTCCCCGTCGTTTCAACAACCATCGGTGCCGAGGGGCTGCCTTTGCTCGATGGCGAGGAACTCTTGCTCTGTGATAAAACCGAGGAGTTCGCGAAGACGGTCGCCGAATTACTTTCGGCCCCTCAATCGGCAATGTCGTTCGCAAAACGGGGATCTGCAAGAGTGAGACAGAACTTCAGCTGGAAGGGCGTCGCGGATCGGTTCGGCGAAATTTGTGAGTCTACGAAAAATATAAATGTATCACCTCGTTTCATCTTCGAGTGAAGCGATACGATCGCGGTCATAAACTTAACTGGCATTTCAGACTTCAGGGGAAAATGAAGACGGGATCACAGCTCAATCGAAAGTACATCGCGTTCTCAATTCTTGCGATACTAATCTTCGTCGCCCTAAGTGTTGGGACAAGTTTGACAAAGCGTCCCTGGAGTGACGAAGGATGGTTTGCCGCCGCAGGGTACAATTTGGCAGTTCATGGCAAGCCTGGGACCCTCGTAATGGAGCCGCGCGGCTATCGCGAAGGAATTGACAGATACACTTATTGGACCGCACCTCTCTATTATCCGCTACAGGCCGGATGGTATCTGATTTTCGGCGTTAGCTTGTTGTCAATGCGAATGCTCTCGGCATTGTTTGGCTTGATTCTGATATTAAGCTGCGCCGTTTTCGCGCTCAAATTGTTAAATCGGCCTCCGGTTGCTTTGCTCGTTTTCTGCCTACTGGCGGTCGATTACGTAATTGTCATGGGAGCCTCCTTTGGCCGAATGGACATAATTTGTACAGCATTTGGCTACGCTGCTCTTGCTGCCTACCTGGCCTTGCGAAACCGAAATCTAACGGTCGCGTTGACCGCCGCACAGACTTTGGTCGTGCTGTCCGGTATGACGCATTTTCTTGGAATCATGTATTTCGTTGGTCTTTGGATGCTCGTGCTTCACTTGGATAGATCGAGATTGAAGTTGTCCAGCGTTACTGTCTCATTCGTACCGTATTTCGTCGGTGCCGCGGCTTGGGGCGTATACATTATGCAAGAACCCGCTCTTTTCCTATCGCAGTTTACCGGGAATGCTCAGGACGGGGGACGTCTGAATGCTTTGACAAATCCACTTTTTGCCATAAAAAAGGAGATTACCGACCGCTACATGGTGGCCTTCGGTTTGGGGCCGAATTCAGCAGGAGCGTCCGGCCCGGTCTGGATGAAAAGCTTGGTCCTGATCGCCTATGCTACCGGAATCGCTGTAGTTTTCACCTTTAGAGAATTGCGGAGTCAGGCTAACGTAAGATTTCTACTCCTCCTATCGGTGGTTTTCTTTGCAATTCTTACTCTTTTGGACGGGCAGAAGCTCAGCTATTATCTCTTAAATATCGTCCCCTTGTATACAATGATTCTGTCGTTAGCATGTGACCACGTTTTACGGAACTGCCGTTCGTTGCGTGCAGTGGTAGTGATCGGACTGGCAGGCATCTTCACCCTTCAGTCGCTCGGATTGGCTTATCGCATGTCGTTAAACCATTATTCGATTCAATACCTTCAGGCAGCTAGATTCTTAAAAGAACAACGCCAACCGAGCGACATTGTTATGGGCAGCTCGGAATTGGCTTTTGAGCTTGGCTTCGAAGGAGAAGTGAGGGACGACCACTGGCTCGCATATGGAAATCGAGATTTGCCGGCATTTTTCGTTATCGAAGAGGTGTACGAAGGGGCACTCGAGGGTAAGAAACAACAGATGCCGGGAGTCTACGCGTACATTCAGGTAACCTTAGAGGAAGAATACCGGCTTGTTTATAACCAGAGTCACTATAAGATCTATAAGCGCGTGGCCAAAGTGAATTGAACCTTTAGGAGAAATCAATCAAAACCAACGATGAGTTTTCGAGGACTTTCCACAAAATGCCAAAAGCCCCAGAAGCCGCTATATTGGCTTCTTTTTGTCGTTGTGGTTTTACTACTAATTCTCCCGATTGCCATCGTTGAAATCCCTCCTTTGATTGACCTGCCCAACCACGCAGCGCGAGTTCATATACTTGCGCAATTCGATACGACACAACACTACCGTGAAACGTTTGAAATTGCCTACGCCCCTGTGCCAAATGTCATCCTCGACATTGTAACGGTGCCGCTAGCCCAAGAGTTCGGTGTTTGGATTGCAATTAGAGCTTTTTTGATTCTTACTGTATTGATTTTCGCTTTTGGGTGCCATCTAGTGGGCAACATCAATAATCCCGAATTTTCCGTCTCTCCCTTGATTGGTGCATTCTTTGTTTATAGCTCCGCCTTCTTTTATGGATATTTGAATTATGTGTTTAGCGTCTCACTCTTCTTGGTCACATTTGGGTTATGGCTGCGTTGGCGTTATAGCCATTCAAGACTCCGCCTGCTAGCTTTAATGATCTTATCATCGTTAGTTTATCTTTCACATTTATCGTCCTTCGGATTCCTTTTCCTTGGTATCGCATGCATTTTTGTCTTTGACTGCTTCTCTTCTCATCCTCGTCGCAGTCTTCACTCTGTCGGGTTCGACGGCTTGATCTTTTTGCTACCGTGCTTAATGTTTATTTCATATCTAGGCGGAGATGGCGCATGGCGAGCTATAGAATGGGAAGGAATAACCTCAAAACTTATTGCCCTTGCTGGAGTTATCCGTAGTTATGATTTTACATTTGATCTAGTGTTTTCAGTTGTCATCGCCCTATTTTTTCTTGCGGTCTTCAACGCTAAGAACTTTGAAATTGACCGACCTCTCTTTTACGTAGCTCTATTTTTCTTAATTATCTTTATTCCTTCCCCTTCTGTTTTCATTACCGGCGATGCGGATGCAAGGATAGTAATGCCGGCCTTGGTCCTTTTGGTCTGTTCTTGCAGAATTCCATTGTCGGGTCTGTCAGGCTCCTGTAAGAGTTTAGTACTAGGAATTTTATTGTTTTCTCTGCTGTGCTCCCGACAGGCTCTTATCTCATATCGGTGGACTGAAATGTCCGACGAAATCGTACGGGTCTCAAAGCTCCTTAATGTCCTTCCCGCAAATGCTCTAATATATCCGTTATACGGGAAGCACGTTGAAGAAACCATTAGTAAGACCCAGCGTCCGTTGCTTTCTGTACTCTCGGTCGCGACGATTACAAATGGAGCCATTTCTCCAAACCTATTCGCGTTCCGAGGACAGAATCCTTTGTTCTTCCGAACCCCTCCGGAATTCGCATCTCTGAGTCATATAGACGAAGATAGATGGGTATATTTGATTCCAGCTTATGACTATGTTTGGACTTACGACATTGACGCCGAAAGCACGACTAAACTGGCCGAACAAGCCGATTTAGTCGTTCAAGATGGAAAAGCGGGAATCTGGAAGATGAGGTCACGATAGACGAAAGCTAAGAGAATACATGAGGATCAGTATTTTTGGATTAGGATATGTTGGAGCGGTTTCGGCGGCTTGTTTTGCAGGTGATGGGCATGAAGTTGTCGGCGTAGATGTCAGCGAAAAAAAGGTCAACCTGATAAATGCAGGTAAGACTCCGATCATTGAAGAGGGCATAGCCGAACTGATCGCTAAGACGGTGAAGGGAGGACAGTTGCGGGCGACGACAAATATAAGCGAGGCGATCCATTCGACGGATATCTCTCTTGTTTGCGTCGGTACGCCGTCGAATGAAAACGGCTCGCTTAAGCTCGATTATGTCGAACGTGTCAGCGAGCAGATCGGTGAAATACTCGCCGAAAAAGAAGAACGTCATATCGTCGTGATTCGAAGCACGATGTTGCCTGGCACGATCGAGAATTTAGTAAAACCGACGCTGGAACGAAGTTCGAGAAAAAAGGTCGGCTTAGACTTTGACCTTTGCGTCAACCCAGAGTTTCTTCGCGAAGGCAGCTCGATCAAGGATTTCTATTCGCCGCCCTTTACGTTGATCGGAACAGACAACCCGGGAGCCGGCGAAAAGCTTCGCGAGCTTTATTCGTCAGTTGACGCTCCTTTGTATGTTACTCCCGTTGGAGCGGCCGAAATGGTCAAGTATGCCTGCAACTGCTTTCACGGCCTCAAAGTCGCGTTTGCCAATGAGATCGGTAATATCTGCAAAGAATCCGGGATCGACAGCCACGAAGTAATGGACGTTTTTGTAAAGGATACGAAGCTCAATCTTTCACCCTACTACCTTAAACCCGGCTTCGCCTTCGGCGGATCCTGCCTGCCGAAAGACCTCCGGGCATTATCCTACAGAGCAAAAGAACTGGACGTTCCCGTTCCGGTTTTAGAGGCGACGCTCACGAGCAATTTGCTCCAGATCGAACGAGCGGTTCAGATGGTAATACGAACCGGCAAAAAGAAGATCGGCTTCCTAGGGTTTGCGTTCAAGGCGGGTACCGATGACCTCCGCGAATCACCGGTAGTAAGCGTCATCGAACGACTGATCGGGAAAGGATATGACGTCCGCCTTTATGATAGAGAGGTCTCGCTAGCAAAATTAGTGGGAGCAAATAGGGAGTACATTGAGAATGAAATACCCCATATTTCGCGCCTGATGGCAGAGAGCGTGGAAGACGTTCTAACGCACTCGGAAGTTGTGGTGATTGGCAACAAGGCCGAGCAGTTCAGCAATATCGATGCGAGTGCAGGTGAGCACACTCTGATCATTGACCTGGTACGTATCTTTGGTGCCCGAACGTCAGATGCAAACTATCAAGGAATCTGCTGGTAAGATCGGAGCAGTTTTTGATATTCTGCGGAACAGAGAGCGATTAAGATGCGCAAATATACAATAGTCGTCGCATTTTTGTCAGGCGTTATAGTTTTTCTGGCCCTCGTAACTACACGGATGATAGAGGAATACCTCACTTTAAGTCAGGTTTTACCAAAGGCAGAAGTCATCGTCGTCCTAGCTGGTGGATCTGAGTACGAGGAAAGGAATCGTGCTGCTGCCAGGTATTTTCTCAAGGGGGGGGCCAAGAGGATACTGCTTACGGACGATGGTATTCAGGACGGGTGGAACAAAGAGCTAAACAGGAATCCCTTTTTCGTGGAAAGAGCGAAATGGCTACTAGTGGATGCTGGTGTACCCGAAACTGCCATTGACGTGGTCGGAAAAATTCCGTTTGGAGGAACGAGATGGTTTGAACAAGGAACCGAAAGTGAAGCTAAATTAGTTCGAGAATTTCTTGATACTAATAGAATCCGCTCCGTCCAATTAGTAACCTCGGATTATCACACGAGGCGTGTGTTTCGAATTTTTCAGGCCACAAATTCTGGCGAACGCCCGGCGATCGCGTTTGGCATCACTTACCCCGAAAAGGATGAAGAACCACGACAAAACAGATGGGTACCAATCAACAATCGACCGACAAAACTGTGGATTGAATTCTTTAAACTATTGCTCGCTTGAAGACGCTGATTTTCTAAAGATCATAAAAGGAGTCTTTTTGTTTGTATCGGGCATCTCCCCTATCTTTTCCAATCCGTTCTCCTTACAAGCTGCGGTAATGTACTTTCTCGTCTCAAAAATTTCGCCCCCCGCAGTGAGCCGGCCGCGCGGCTGGTGGCCAGTCAGGCGAAACACACTCCCAGCATATAATACACGCGCGGCGTGGATGGACGAGAGAATTTTTCCCGTGAGTATCCCATTTCGAAGCTTCCACCAGTAATAGGCGGGCGCCTGAAACATGATAAATAGTAGCCCGTCCTCGCGAATCACACGGGCGAACTCCGCCAACGCACGTTCGTTATTCAAGAACATCAACACGCCCCGACATATAACAGCATCCAGCGAGCGATCAGAGATTGGCAATAGGTCACCACTACCTCGAAGAAATCCGACACGATCCCGAAGCCCTTGATCAGAATATTTCTGAAATCCAACTTGACCGGTTTCCGGGACGTAGTCTAGGCCGATGCCAAATGCTCCGTTTCGCACAAATGGAAGCATTTCTTGACCGGCTCCACA
>JBBQGO010000067.1:0-9787 GCA_038323125.1 Pyrinomonadales bacterium | reverse complement strand
ATCAGCCGCAGTTAGCCGGTGAGCAGCGGACCCGGAAGACATAAAGGTCATCGCCCCTTCTATCCGGGCAACGGCCCCTGTCGTGGGACGGGCTGAGATGGCGTTTGCTCCGGTGAAGTTGAGTCCGGAGCCCTGGTCTATCGTCAGGTCGTCACCCTCGCCTCCAGATATCGTGAGCATAACGTCAGCCGAAGACTCAAGATTGACAGCCGTGTTGCCGGAAACGATCAGTTGACCGATGATTTCGCGAGGAACATTTGTCGCCGTTTTTGTTCCGCCCGTATTGAAAACGAGGACATCGCCGGAGGCCGGAGCGGTGCGCTCCGGCCTCCAGTTTGAGGCTGCTTGCCAGTCACCCGTGACGACTTGCTGCCACGTATAAACCGTTCCCGTTGGCGGCGTTGCGGCGGCGCGTGCACCAACACTCGCGGTGTCATTAGCGGCGAGGGCCGAAGCGAAAATAACAATAATGGCGAGCCTAAACAGCCTTTCTCCGGTCAGCATATTGCAACAACTTCAATTTGACTTGCGATTCTCTTCTCCGTCTGGCCTATCGGACGCCGCTCTTCCTAGTTCCCAAACGCACTCGGCGTGGGCCTGTCGCCGTTTTGGCCCCACTGAAAGATGGTGAACGAGCCGTCTGAGCTGTTTGCGATGTACCAAGTGCCGTCTGATGGGCGAAAGACGGCGATGTCGGCTTTGCCGTCGCCGTCGTAGTCTCCGGGGACGGGGATGTCCTCGGCGAGGCCGAAGATATAGGGTGTGTATGTCGATGTCGCGCTGTTCTTGACGTACCACAGGCCGTCCGCCGGGCGATAGATGGCGATATCTGTTTTGCCGTCGCCGTCGTAGTCGGCGGATACGACCTTGTCAACGCTGATCCCGAACTGCTCGCCATAGAATGATCCGTCCGAGCTGTTCTGCCGGTACCAAACTCTGTTCGAAGGACGGAATACCGCAACGTCCGATTTTCCGTCCCCGTCAAAGTCCCCGATCGTCGGCTGGTCGCCGTTTGTTCCGAACTGCACGGCGGAGAAGGAGCCGGTAGAACTGTAGTGGATGTACCACGTTCCATTTGATGGCCGAAAGACGGCAATATCGGCTTTGCCGTCGCCGTCGTGATCCGCCGGGGCCGGCAGGTCCTCGGCAAGTCCAAACTGCAAAGCCGTAAAGGTGCCGTTAGAGCTGTTGGCGATATACCATGTGCCCGCGGATGGACGATAAACTGCTACGTCAGTTTTGCCATCGCCGTCGTAATCCGACGGAACGATCTTGTCCGTAGACACCCCGAAGTTCACAGCATAAAAGCCATCCATCGACTGCTGTAGATACCAGTCCCCCATCGCAGGACGGAACACCGAGATATCCGTCCGGCCGTCGCCGTCGAAGTCAAAAGCCGTACGGCCGTTGACGTCACCCGGCTGCCGTTCAAACGCCCCGATGTCCGCCGCGGCCCCCGACGGCCGTGGCAGCCCGCGTTGGTCGGCGCCGAGGTCAAACTGGTGCCCGCTGTCGATGGCGGGGCTATCGGTACGGAGTGGGTGCGTCAGCGTAGGGCCGCCATGGCTGCCGAGGGGCAGCAGCCGGGGATCGCTACCTATTATGTTTGTTGCGGTGTTGCCGGTTATCTGTGTGGACGTCAGACTCCTGATCAGGTTAAAGCCTTCGGAAACGATTGTCCCAAAAAAGTCTTCATGCGTCGTCCCGTACGTGGCATTGTTGGCAAAGATCGAATTTCGCGCCGTGACAGGCCCGAGTATATTGAAAACACCCGCCCCGCTTGTTGCCCGGTTATTGACGATCGTGACGCTGTTTAGCGCCAGCGGCGAAACGGAATTGATACCACCGCCATCCGCGCCGGCGCGATTGCCGCTGATTGTTGAATTGTTGATGGAGGTCTCTCTCGTGGAGAACATTCCCCCGCCAATGTTCGCTGCAATATTGCGGCTGATCGTGCTGCCGGTAATCACTGCTCCCTCGATGTGGAGGCCGCCTCCGCTGTCGGCTGAATTACCGTCCACGGTCGAATCGGTGATCTCGATCGTCCGGAGAGCAAGGATCCCGCCGCCTACGCTCCCGGTCGAATTGCTGCTGATGACAGTTCGTGCGATCCGCAGTGTTCCCGAGCTGCGGATACCGCCTCCCTCACCAGTGATGACGTTATTTCGAATCTCGGAATCATTGATCGTTAGTCCGCCATCGCTTCTGATCCCTCCGCCAAAGACCGCCGTGTTAGCACTTACAACCGTTCCATTAAGGATCATGCCGCCCGTATTGTAGATCCCGCCGCCTCCGGATGTTGCATGATTATCCGTGATAGAGGAACCAGAAAACGCGGCTGTGCCGCCCGAAACATAGACCCCACCGCCGGAACCGCCTGAGTTTCCGGTAAGGGACACGTTCACCATGGTTAGCGATGATCCGCTTCCCTGCGAAAACACCCCGCCGCCGCTTGAGGCTTGGTTACCGCCCACAACAGTATTAGTTAAGGAAATATGGGCATTGAAAAATCCTTTGATCGCTCCGCCATCCGCCGGCGACGTATTCCCGTTGAGGCGGCAATTATCGATATTCAGGGTTGAAGAATACGCCATGATCGCACCGCCGCCCACAGGATCGCGGCCAGCACCATTTCCGCCGGTAATGGTCAGGCCGCTGATGTCCAGCGTGGCAAAAGGCTGTACAAAAAAGACACGGCTCGCATCGTTGCCGCTGATCGTCAGCAAGGAAACCCCGGGCCCCTGAATTGTTAACTTGCCGTTGTTTATGACGTTCAGTTCAGAGCCATTCATTAACAGAAGGGTGGGACCGGAAAAGATCGCCGGGTCAAAGAGTATGAGGTCATCGTCCGCGGTTGCTCCGGCGGCCGCTACGGCATCCCGCAAGGTGCAGTTCGCGTCGCAGACGCCATTGCCCATGTCGTCCGTGCGCGTAACGACAAAAGTCGCAGCTTGCGCAAAAAGCGTGCCCGCCGCAGTGAGTGCTGCAAGCGCCGCGAACCGTATGAAGGTTGTATAGGCACGCCTGTGCAGCGCCCAAGGGCAAATGGAGTTAATGCTTGAGAGTTCTGCCGTTTTCATGATCGATAGTCTCGGTGAAAGTCACTATCAGTCCGGCTCGGCGGTTCGCGGAAGAAATACTTGTAGTATTACTGCGCGGTCTGTACCGTACGGGCCTCTACACGTTTTCGTTTTCGGGCAGCTCGCCATTTGCGAAGGCCTTCGCGGCTTAGGCTTAGGATCGGCTTTCGGTTATCGAAGAGCAGTTTGATCCATGCGGCCTTGCTCATCTGGGGGAAATAGATCCCGCGAAAGAAGAGCCGTGCGACGAGATGGCCGATGCGTGTGTCGATGGGTGCGTGCCGGATCGAATCGACCGCCTCCCAGTTACGCTCGGGGCTGTAGGACCGTGACCATGCCGCAAACGTCTCTGCCTTAGCATCCTCAATGGTCATCTTTAACGGATCGTGGGCCATGACGAAAGGTGCGAAATCAAGCCAATGCTTGGGCCGCTTGAGCCGTCCGGCCTTCTCCAACCGGTCGTAAAGAGGGGTCGCGGGAAACGGGGTCAACTGCCCAAAGACCGGAAGGCCCGGTGCCCATTTCTCAATTTCATCTACGGTCCGGTCGGCGACGCCAACAGTGTCGTTATCCATTCCGATAATGAATGATGTGATCGCGTAAATATTGCGTCGTGCCAGGCCCTCGAGCACGCCCTGATAGTTGGCCGGCTTAGAAAATGTCTTATTGACGTCCGCCATGTTTGCCGGATCGATCGATTCCATTCCGATAAAGATCCACCTGGCACCGGCGTCGGCGATCAGGTCGACCAATTCCTCGTCAGCCAGCAGGTTGGCGCTGATCTGGGCTACCCACGGCAGCGTTGCCCCGGCCGCGATCATATCGCGAAGCAGAGATTTTAGGCGTTTCTTGTTGATCGCCAGGTTGTCGTCGATAAAGAAAACGGCGATCTGCCCTTTTTCCTTTCTTGCCCGGGCCTTGAGCCTCAGCAGCTCTTCGATGACGCTTTCGTTCGAACGAAAACGTATCGAATCGCCAAAAAACCCGGTCACTGTACAAAATTCACAGCCGTACGGACATCCTCGCCCCGTTTCGATCGGGACTACAAAGAACTTGCCCCAACCTTTGCCCATACGCGACAGCGCCGGCTGAAACATCTTTGGCACCAGGCTGAACTGATCGAGGTCGAGCGTTTCCCAGGGGATGTGCGGATAGGGCTGCAGGTTGGGCTTTTTGTCGTTGCCCTTCGGGTCGACCTCGGGTTGATATATATCCTTGAGTTCGCCGCGTGCTGCGTCCGCCACCATCAGGGGCCAGGTCTCGTCAGCCTCGCCGAGCGCGATAGCATCGGCGTGGCGAGGGCCGCCGTCTCTGCCGAGTGCCTCGTCCGGGCATTCCGTCACGTGCGGCCCGCCCATCACGACCTTGAAACCAGCCTCGCGCAATGCGTCGGCCACCAGATACGCACGCGCCACCATACGGGTCATCGCGCCGATGCCTACGAGGCCGATGTTCTCGTCCTTGCAAAACTGAACGAGTTCGGGCCGCGTCATCGCCTTGGCGTTTCCATCGATAAGGATCACTTCGTGTTCCGGAGGCGTCAGCGACTGCAGAAGAAACATCCACAGGTGTGGCATGAAATTCCGCGTAATGCCGTTATCGGGGTTGTAAAGTAGTATCTTCATTTAAAATTTCGACGGGAATGAACTTAACAAAATAAAATCGAGGTCTCGGGGAAATCGGCGGCCACACTTCTGTAAACAAATGCAAGTAATCATCTCATTTTATCTCAGTGTTGGCTATGCGCCAATAACCTTTTTGATCAATTTTAAGTAAATACTATCCGGCAAAACTTTACGTAGTGCGAGGATCCCCTTAGTGTTTACTCCGTATCTGAGGCGCTTGGTCCCATCGGTTACGGCGAGAAAGATAGTCTGAGCAACAACCTCACCGTCCGGGGCATCCATGCCCGCCTTGGTCATATTGGCCATCACCTTGTCGACAAATGGATCATAGACGGTCAGCCCTTCCTTGCTCGTCAGGTCGCGTGAGCGATCGTAGAAGTCAGTTTTGATAGGCCCCGGCTCGATGATCTTGACGCGTATATTAAATTGTTCGAGTTCGAATTGCAGCGATTCCGAAAAACCCTCGACAGCCCACTTTGTCGAATTATAAAGGCTCGACGCCGGAAAGGTCATTCGGCCGCCGACCGAGGCGACGTTTACGATATGGCCCCGCTTTTGCTCTCGAAAATGAGGCAGTATTTCGCGGCAAACATTCATTACGCCCAGAACATTTGTTTCAAATTGGCGTTCTATCTGTTCCGAAGAGGCGGCCTCGAAAGCACCCAGCAGCCCGTAACCTGCATTGTTCACGACGGCGTCGATCCTTCCAAATTTCTCGAGTGTCGCGTCGATGGCGCTTCTGATCGAATCGATATCGGTCACATCCAGCCGAAAACACTCGATATCTACGATCTGCTGCAGCTGCTCACCCTTTTCGAGCGAACGCATCGTCGCCGCCACCTTCCAGTTCTTTGCCTGAAACAGCTTGGCGGTGTGCATGCCGATCCCGCTCGACGCACCGGTTATCAAAACCACCTTATCCATTACACAAATTTACCACAATGAATTCAGAGAACACACACGCCGGGCCGTCGCCCGCCGCATGGCCGTGACCGATGGGGCGTGCCGCCGTATCGTCACTAGGGTGTGTGGTAAAATCGGGGGATGAAGTTCCTCCATATCGCTGATGTGCACCTCGGGTGTACGCGATACCAGCTTGCCGAGAGCCCGCGAGATTTCTTTGATGCCTGGGTCGATGTCCTCAAACGCTACGCGATAGGTGAAAAGGTCGATTTCGTGATCATGTGCGGCGACTTTTTTCACAAACGGTCGGTGCCGCCCGAGACTATGAACTACGCCGTCGCCGGCCTGACGATGATGCGCGAAGCCGGTATCCCGGTTGTCGCGATCGAAGGCAACCACGATCAACGGCATACGGACAGTGCGTTTAGCTGGCTTCGTTCATTGGCGAGTTGGGGGCTGATCAAACTGTTGGAACCCGATTCGACTGGCGGCACGATGAGCTATGCGGAGTGGGATGAGGACGCTAAGAAAGGCGGTTTCATCGATATCGGCCGGGCACGCATCTTTGGTTCCGACTGGTACGGAGCGTCCGGCAATTGGGCGATCCCGATGCTGACCAATGCGATAAAGGACAACCGCCGCGACGGTGCGTTTCACATTCTGATGCTGCACACCGATGTCGAAGGGCACCAGATGCACCCGATCCCGGCGCTGTCGATCGCGGCCCTGACGGAGCTAAAGTCCGCCGTCGAATACGTGGGGCTCGGCCATACGCACAAACACTACGAGATCGACAATTGGGCGTTCAACCCCGGATCGATCGAGATCACGAACATAAGCGAGTTTCGCGAAACACGCGGTGTGTTCATTGTCGATGTCGATGATGACAACTGTGTCGCGGCGACGCACATTGAGGATTACCATTTTCGGCCGTTTCAGCAAATTAGCTATGAGGTCAGCAACGCGGTTGACCCGGCTGAGGTTACGAACGAGGTCCTCGATAAGGTGCGCAGCGAGGCTCGCGTCGCCGAAACTGATAAGCCGCAGCCGATAATCGAGATCGCACTGCGCGGCCGTCTTGGTTTTCCAAACTCTCTGCTTGAGATTCAAAAGATCCGCGACGAAGCGCGTTCCATCACCGGTGCTCTTCACATAAGGGTGAAGAACCACACGGTCCCCGCGGAGTATCTGGACTCGACCGACGGCCAGGAAGATCCGGATCGCGAAAAGCTGGAACGCAGCGTTATCCGGGACCTGATCGCCCGCGATACGCGCTACAAGGCTCGCATCGAAGACATTTCCGATGCCGTGATCGGGGCCAAACGGATGGCACTCGGCGACGAACCGGCGGAAAAGATCGCTGAGTTGATCGCGATCAAGTCGGGATCCGCGATCCGGCACGACGGCGAAGAAGCGCGGCCGTCATGACGTCTGCCGGCCCGTAGATGCGGCGGCAGGCCGCCGTTAATTTGTGTAATTCAAGATTATGTCCGAAGCCCTCGACAAAGTATCGGGTGTCCAGCACCTGCCTATCTTTCCGCTACCGCTCGTGATGCTGCCGAACGAGGTGCTCCCGCTTCATATCTTTGAAGACCGGTATCGACAAATGCTTACCGATATCGAACTTACGCACAAGCTGTTCGGCGTCACGCTGTTTGAGCCTCAGGAAGCATTTATCGAAAAGCCGCCGGCCGGCGGCATCGGCTGTGCAGCCGAGATCCGCGAGTCGGAAACGCTGCCCGACGGGCGCTCGAACATCCTCGCGCAGGGACTCGTCCGCTACCGCCTCGTCGATTACGTCCTGGCGACGGAACCATATCTGATCGGCGAGGTGGAGTATTTCGAAGATGATCCGGAAGACGCGGCTATAGTTGAACCGCTGGCGGAGAAGGTATTTGGGTTGTTTGAGCGGATGGCCAAGGCGGCGTTCAAGATGAGCGGAAACCGCGGACGGATGCCGGAGATACTGCGGACCGATCCTGAGAGCCTATCGTTCCTGATCACCGCCGCGTTCAATTTCGATAATGACAAGAAGTACGAGATGCTCGAAATGACATCGACGACCGCCAGGCTGACCGAACTGAAAGAACTGCTCGACCGGACCGTAGTCCAGCTCGAAGAGAGTGCCGAGATCCAAACGGTATCGCGGTCTAACGGGCACAGCAAGAAGAAGATAGATCTCTAGGGCCAGTAAAAAACAAGCGGTCTAGATCAGTCCCTGTGCTGGAGTCTTTTCGTACGAATAAGGCATGTTCCCGCAGAGCCGCAGAGAACGCAGAGTAAGAGATGCGACTGAGAAACGTATGCTGACGCAGCCCTGATCTAGTACTCGGTCAGGCTTTCCCGAAAGAAATCGATAAGCCGCTGATCATAGGCCTCAGATTGTTCCATAGAGGCGTTTATCATGCTAAATCCTGATGGGCTCAAGTCGGTTTTGCCCGTGATAGTGTTACCGGGCGCAAAGCATTTGGTCAACTTCGATGTCGAATCCTGAAAACCCTGGGCATCGATGCCAGCGAGCAGCAGGACATTTCGCCCCTCGATGCTTCGTGCCGTTTCGCAGACCGCTTCACGCTTATAGCATCCGTCAAAGTAATACATATACGTACCCAGCTTAGCTAACCTGGAGGTCGCAAAGCTGGCGAACGGATAACGTTTCTTCACCGTCTCACTAATAACGGCGTCCGAATTGAGCGGCACCGAGTCCAATGCAACGGCCGTTATGTTAACGTCCTTGGCGGCTGCCGAAAGGGCGGCGAGGGCCCCCATCTCGATGCCGAAAATACCCATATTTTTGCCGACCAGGCCTATCTGATTCTCGGTTTTGAGGTTGCGGACAAACTCCACCGCCGACGCGGCGTCCTCAGCCTCGCAACCGCCAAAGGAAGCGGTCTGGACCGGAGGATTTTCGCCGTGGCCGCGAAGGTCGGGCATCAAAACGGTGAAGTTCGTCGACTCGTTGAGCTTTACGCCCAGGTTCAGGACGTACGACCGATCAGCACCGTATTTGTGAAGCAGGATGACCGCGGGCGCGTTCTCGGCGCCGCGCAGTAGCCATCCGCGCGATGTACTCCCATCACGGTTTGTCCATGTTTCGTCGGTCACCTGTGCCGCGCGAGCGCTTAGCTGGCCGTATTTATCCGGCGTGACCAGGTATCGAAGGGTTGCCGGACGAGCCGTGTTGTAGACGATGAACACGGCCCCGGCGGTAATTGCCCCAACGACCAACAGGACAACCGGAAACAAAAGGCGAGAAATACTTTTAAAAAGATGTGTGGTTTTAGCCATGGCAGAAAGATTGAAAAGTGTAGAATCAGCCGTGTTCCGGCGTAGTAAAGATGAGGTGAAAGCCCGTAAAGAAAGGCTTTCGGATAGCCATCTAAAATGTTAACATAAGCGCGAGTTAATAAGGAAGAAGTATTTGATAATGAAAAAAGTAAAGTTTGTCGCCGTTTTCCTGGCAGTTACTCTCGCCCCTTTCACCATTTTCGCCCAATTAAAGCCCGCTGTATCGTCAAATGCGGTTCCCGGTATTTTTCCGGTTTCCGAGCTTCGCGAAGGGATGCGCGGGACGGCCCGGACCGTATTTCGCGGCAGCGTTTCTGAGGAGTTTCACGTCGAGATCCTGGGTGTGATCCCAAACGCTATCGGGCCTAAACAGGATATGATCGTCGGCAGGCTCAGCGGTACCAATGCGGAGCGCACGTCGGTATTTGCCGGTATGTCAGGCTCACCCGTTTACATCGACGGCCGGCTCGTCGGTGCGATCTCGTACAGCTTTCCGTTCGCCAAGGAACCCATTTGCGGGATAACACCTTTTGAGCAGATGTCCTCGGTAATGGAAACGGCACCGGCACCCATATATGGCTCTGCCGGACAAAAGGCATTTTCATACGCTGAGCTTCTCTCCGATACCTGGCGGCCGGGTTTTTATGGCGCGGCCGCCAATCACGGCCCCGCCGCGTCCGGCTTTGGCTCAAACTCGCGTTTGATGGCCGTCGCCGGACAGTCATTTGTGCCGATCTCGACACCTGTTACTTTTTCTGGAATATCGCAGGAGACGCTGGATATGTTTGCCCCGGGCATTATGCGTGCCGGCATGATGCCGGTAGCGGCCGCAGGCGGTGACGGCACGCTGAAGCCAATGAAGCCGGCAGATGAAAAAACACTGCTGGGCGG
>JBBQGO010000066.1:0-9789 GCA_038323125.1 Pyrinomonadales bacterium | reverse complement strand
AATGACGTCCGCACGCTCCCGAGAGATCCTAAAACACCGATTCGGTTATGACTCGTTTCGGCTTGATCAGGAATCGGTCATCGACACCGTCCTGGATGGCAAAGACTGTGTAGTCCTTATGCCGACGGGCGGCGGCAAATCGCTTTGTTACCAGATCCCTGCCTTGATGCTTGACGGCTTGACGGTCGTGATCTCACCGCTTATTGCACTCATGAAGGACCAGGTCGACGCATTGAGAAACAACGGCATCGAGGCCTCTTATCTCAATTCGACCCAGACCGGTCAGCAGCAGGTCGAGGTGTTTCGTGACATACGCAGCGGGAAGCTAAAGCTGCTTTACGTCGCTCCTGAACGGCTGCTTCAGAGCGGTGACCAGTTTATCGATTTTCTCAGATCGATCGATGTGTCGCTGTTTGCTATCGATGAGGCCCACTGTATCTCAAGCTGGGGCCACGATTTCCGGCCGGAGTATATGCAATTGGGTAAGCTGAAAAGCCACTTTCCCAAGGTGCCGATAATCGCGCTGACAGCTACGGCGGATAAGCTTGTGCGAAAGGACATAGTCGAAAGGCTGAATGTGCCCGACGCCGCGGTATTTGTTTCGAGTTTCAACCGGCCAAATATCTTTTACGCGGTCGAGCCCAAACGCAACTCTTATTCGCAGTTGCTCGATTACCTGGAAAAGCGCAAGGACGAGAGCGGCATTATTTACTGCTTGAGCCGCAATTCGGTCGATGCTCTTTCCGCCGATCTGCGGGACGAGGGGTTTAGTGCCCTGCCGTATCACGCGGGACTCGACAAGAGCGTGCGTGAAAAGAATCAGGAGCTGTTCTTAAAAGACGATGTAAAGATCATCGTCGCCACCATCGCATTTGGAATGGGCATCGATAAATCGAACGTGCGTTTCGTCGTGCATATGGACCTGCCGAAGAACATCGAAAGCTATTACCAGGAGACGGGCCGTGCCGGACGCGACGGGCTTCCCAGCGATGCGCTTCTGTTTTTTAGCTGGGGCGACGTCATCAAGCTCAAAGGGTTTGCCGAGGTCGAGGGCAACCGGGAACAGAGCGAGATCATGCTAAGAAAGCTCGACACGATGGGCAAGTTCGGTGAGATCCGGTCATGCCGAAGAAAGTTCCTGCTCAACTACTTTTCCGAAGCGACCGTCGATGTTTGTTCGAATTGCGACAACTGCAATACGACCTTCGAACGCTTTGACGGGACGATCATCGCTCAAAAAGCGCTAAGCGCCGTTTATCGTACAGGTCAGCGGTTCGGAATGAGCTATGTGATCGATTTCCTGCGGGGATCGCAGGCAAAAGCGATACGCGACGAGCATAAGAACTTGAAAACCTACGGTATTGGTTCTGATATCTCGAAAGACAACTGGTTCGATCATTTCAAGGACCTGATCGCCCAGGGTTACGCGGCACAGACCGAGGGTCAGTTTCCGGTGATCGTCCTGACCGAAAAGAGCAACGATGTTCTTCGTGGTGCGGAAAAAGTCAGCCTCATCAAGGCAAAGATCCGGGCGGAGAAGAAGGCAGCATCTGCCGATAGCGTTGACCATGACAGTGAGCTTCTCGAGGAACTCAAACGCACACGCACCGCGCTAGCGAAGAAAGAGAACGTGCCGCCCTATGTCGTCTTTTCCGACGCAACCTTGGTCGAGATGGCGGCATATATGCCGCTCGCGATCGACGATATGCGAAAGATCTCGGGCGTCGGCGATCTTAAGTTGAGCAAGTACGGTTCGGAGTTTCTCTTTGACATCAAAAACTACTGCAAACGCAAACAGCTCAAATCGCGAATACACCTCAAGAGCATAAAACGCGAACGAAAGGTCCGCACAAAACGCGACAGCCGCGGCGAGGATACCTATAGTGTCTCGTTACGGATGTTCAGGTCGGGCCGCACCATAGACGATATCGCCGCCGAACGGCAGATGGTGCGGAGCACGATCGAAAATCACCTTGTGCGCTATATCGAGGATGGACGAGTGGATGTCGAGGAACTGGTACCCGGGCATAAGATAGAGCCGATCAGGAATGCGATGATCGAGCTAAGTGTCGAGTCGGGAATTGGCCAGGTAAAACAATTCCTCGGGGACGACTACACATACGGTGAGATTCGAGCGGTCGCAGCCGACTATCTCCGCAACCGGTAATAGAGTGATGCCTTTAGGCGTTCCAACGCGTAAACGCGTCACAGAGGACAGTCCGAATATTTTTTCACCACAGAGGGCACAGAGGACAGAGAGAGAGAGAGAAGCAGATGACTGAGAGATGATGACAGCGCAAAGCTCTACGCAAAGCATTCCTATCTTTTGCTCCGTGCTGTCTGTGCTCTCTGTGGTGCAGACAGCCGGCCGGTGGACGTTTCGGCCATGGAATTCAAACTCCTGCAATACCTGATCGAGCACCGCGGCAGGGTCCATTCGCGCGATTGTTTGCTCGACGCCGTCTGGGGCTATGACGCAATGCCCACAACCCGAACCGTGGATGTTCACATTGCATGGCTGCGTCAGAAGCTCGAAGAAAACCCACGCTATCCGCACTTTATTCAAACAGTGCATGGCATGGGGTACAAATTCGCGGACTAGTCGCCTGCGTCCGCGACTATCTTCTGAAACCTCACCGCATCTTCACGCATCGAGATGTTGTTAAAGAAAACGTATGAAAGGCGGTCGGCCGGGAGCAGGGAAACCAGCTCTTCGAGTTCGCCGTCCTCGTAGGTGTATCGCCAGCGAGGGATGCCGTGAAGGCGATAATAGCATCGATCGGGCGTTACGGTCGGTTTCGCGAACGGGTCGACGACATGCCACAGGTCGAGGTCGTCACAGATCTTCTTAACCGTCTTGTCGTCCCAGGCACCGCGCGGTTCCCAGGCAAGGTTCAGATCGCCGCGGTCGATACTTTTCATGAACTTTCTGAGGTTTGCGATGTTCTCTTTTGTCTGCGTGAACTTGGCGGGGCATTGGAATAGAACGGTCCGGGCACCGAGGGCATTGGCGCAAGCCGTGGTTACGTCGAGGGCCTCCTTGACGATTGCGGTCGGCTTAAAGAAACCGGCTTCGGCAGCCTCCGTTTCCGTCAACACTCTTTTGAGCCGTTTGTAGGTCGGACTCGTGGATTCGTGCGTGATCAACTGCCACGCCTTGAGCGTGAACTCGAAACCGGCTGGCATCTCGGCACGCCATTTCTCGAGCGTCTTGATCTGCGGTGGTTGATAAAAGGTGTGCTGGATCTCAACCGTCGATAGCAACTCGGCATACGACTCCTTGGTGTTGCGAAAACCGCAGGTGCCTATCCTGATACTGCTTGCCATCGGTTGCGGGAGTTACAATACGGTGGTGTGGGGAACGACATAGAGCACCACGGCGGCGTAATGGATGATGCTGCCGGTAAGAACGAAGACATGAAAGATCGCGTGATGGTGCTTGATGCTCTTCCATGGAAAAAAGATAACACCGAGCGTATAGGCGATGCCGCCGGCTATCGCAAGCACGACCGGCATGATCCCAAGGACATCAAACAATGGCTGGATCGCAAAGATCCCGAGCCAGCCCATTATCAGATAAGAGATAACGTTGATCGCCGGATATTTGTCGCGGATAAGGAGCTTGATGAGGATGCCGAGCAGGGCAAACACCCAAATACCTATGAGCAAAGCCCGGCCGACTGTGTTGTGAGCGATAACGACCCCGAAAGGCGTATAGGTGCCGGCGATCAAAAGGTAGATACAGCAATGATCGACGACCTGCAGGTTCTTTTTAAGCCGCGGCGATGTCGTGCTGTGATAGAAAGTCGATGCCGCGTACAGGACGACCAGCGACGTGCCGTAGACCACCGATCCGAATATCGACCACCGGTTGCCGCTCGCACCGGCGAGCACCGCAAGCACCAGAAATCCGATCACGCTCAGAAACAGGCCGAACCCGTGTGTGATCGTATTCGCCAATTCCTCAATGGGCAAAACGCCTAGTTTTTGTTTGATCAGTTTGGTCACGCTCTTGGAAACAATACTAACAGAAAAGGCATTGGACGCCTCAATAATTCGATGCAGGACCGTTACTCGTTAAAACTCCGAATCACTCGTCGAACGATGGCGTCTGGCTACGCCGGACGCGTATGCGGCCTCCTCGACCCTGGCGGCGACGGCTTCTGCGACCCGGCGGTCAAAGACCGAAGGGATGATGTAGTCGGGGTGAAATTCGTCGGGGCCGATTATATCGGCTATGGCATTGGCGGCGGCAAGTTTCATGGCCTCGTTGATCCGCGAGGCACGGCAGTTGAGCGCTCCGCGAAAGATACCGGGAAAGCACAGCACGTTATTTATCTGGTTCGGATAATCTGAGCGACCCGTGGCCATAACGGCGACATGGCCTGCGGCGTCCTCGGGCATGATCTCAGGCGTGGGGTTGGCCATTGCGAAAACGACGGGGTCAGCGGCCATGTTTGCCAGGTCTGTCTCGTCGATCACCCCAGGTGCCGACAGGCCAAGAAACACGTCGGCACCCTTTATCACCTCGTGTATGGACCCTTCCTCATTGTTCGGATTGGTATGACGGGCATACCAGTCCTTGACCCAATTCATGTTCGCGGTGCGCCCCGCAAAAATGGCCCCGGTCGTGTCACATCCGATGATGTTCTTGACGCCCGCTGCCATCACGATCTTGGAACACGCAACGCCCGCCGCGCCTATGCCGTTCACGACAACCTTTACGTCCTCCATTCGTTTACCGACGATCTTCAGCGAATTTATGAGGGCCGCCAGTACGACGACCGCCGTCCCGTGCTGGTCGTCGTGAAAGACGGGAATATCCAGCTCTTCCTTGAGCCGCTCCTCGATCTCAAAGCACCGCGGCGCCGAGATGTCCTCGAGGTTGATCCCGCCAAATGCCACGGAAATATTCTTGATGGTCTGCACGATCTCGTGCGGATCTTTCGTGTTCAGGCAGATCGGAAAGGCGTCGACCCCGCCGAATTCTTTGAACAACTGGCACTTGCCCTCCATGACGGGCATAGCGGCGGCCGGGCCGATGTCCCCGAGCCCCAAAACGGCCGTCCCGTCCGAGACTACGGCCACGGTATTCTTTTTTATGGTCAGGTTAAATGCCTTTTCCGGGTCCTTTGCAATCGCCTGACACACCCGGGCGACACCCGGCGTGTAGGCCATCGAAAGGTCAGACCGCGTCTTAAGCTGCATCTTTGACGTTACCTCGATCTTGCCGCCGAGGTGCATCAGGAACGTGCGGTCCGAGATATTTACGACCTCGACCCCATCGATATCGCGGACCGCCGCGACGATCTCTTCGTCGTGCGTTTCGCTCGCCGCGTTAACTGTGATATCGCGGATCAGGAAATCCTTTCCGACGCTTACAATATCGATACCCTCGATATCGCCGCCCGCCTTGCCGATGGCGGTCGTTAGTTCGCCGAGTTTGCCCGGTTCGTTATGGATTCGTACGCGAAGAGTAAGACTGTAGCTGGCGTTGGGCGTTGGTTTGTTGGTCATAAGACTCAAAAAAAGTATGACGAAAAAGAAGCGGGTAGGCAAATTGAGTGTTTGCAAGGATTGCGTCCGGATCGCGGGAACCTGTTTGCCAAAACATCACGCCTCCGTCGTCGAAACGGAAGTTCGAGCGCGTGATCTAACAACGAAACAACGCGACGAAAAACCCGCGCTACGCGAACCACTCGCGGCGTCACGCTGCTGCGCCTCTTGGCCACGCGAAAAACTATCAATGTAACGTGAAAAAATCGCTATGTCACGTGAAATTTCGCATTCATAGCGTGCAATCGCGAGGGAATCACGCGCCCGCGATCCATCTTCCCGCGCAGGGAGCTATTTTCCACGCGGTACGGTGGGTGATCAGCGTGGACGAGCCGCGGAGCCGCGTTAAGCGGCCGCTGAATGGAGCAGCGAGCTCATCCCTATCGGGAAGAAGTTCGCTATGGTGTGGAATTGATCGAGGATCCTTGGGGTAAAAATGCGGCCAGCCGGCACCGATCTAGGACACTGAGCGAAGAAGCCCGCGGTAAATACCCTTTATCTCAACCCGGTCGGCCGCGATCCGGATGATCTCGCCATCCTCTTCGGCAGTGTGCAGCTCGATATCGGCACCCTCACGATAGCATTTGCGGAGCAGCGCCCGCTCTTCATCCAAGACGGCGACCAGCATCTGGCCGTAGCGGGGAAATTCGTTCAGTTCGATCAGGGCTATGTCGTCTTCGCAGATGTGCTGGGCATGAAAGGCATTGTCCGGCACCCGGAACGCACGGATCGATGCGGGGTCGCGGCCACCGAGCATAAAGTCGGCGATGGCAAAAGGGCGCCCGTGCCACTCCTCGCTTTCCTCCTGGTCGACGGGGACATCGAGCCAGTCTATCAGGATGCCGCCTGTGGTTTCCGAGCGGGTCGACCGTTTGCCGATATCGATATAGAAGTGGCCGTTCTCGCGGCGCCGGGTCAGGTGGCCCTGTGTTTCAAGATCATTTACGATCCGCGCAATGCCGGCACGCGAGCTGACGCCCATGTGGCGGGCGATCACCTGGTATGACGGCTGATATCCGTGCGATTCGATGTAACGGGCGATGAAGTCGAGCACTTCGCGCTGTCGCCGCGTCTGTGCGTGCATGCTATGGATTGTAATACCCGAAGCCTCGAGCCCCAAGCGCGGGTTCCCGGGCGGCGGGTCGCGGAACCGGAATTTGCTATAATGGACATATACGGAGGATCGGAGCTTATTAGTATCGTTCACGGTTTTACACGCGGGCTGAAACATAACCAGCTTCGCCGCATAGAAAAATTGGGCACTCGCCGCGTATCGGCGGATGTGATCGTCTCACCCGAGCTTGCACGCCAGATGACCGAGATCTCAAATGAGACAGGGCGTCAGGTCGGCGTGCTCATCAACCGAAAGGGGCAGATCGAATATGTAATGGTCGGGACCGCCAAGCAGCTCGAGCTGCCGGATTTTGGCCGTGCCCGTGTATCTGAGGACCGTTTCAGGGGCCTCAGGTGCGTCCATACACACTTGCTTGGCGAAAAGCTGACGCAAGACGACCTCACCGACCTTGCACTGCTCAGGCTGGACCTGATGTCGATCATACAGGTAGACCGTTCGAACGGATTGCCCGGCATGGTCTATTCCGCCCATTTGGTCCCGACGGCGGCCGAGAGCCTCGAGGCCGAGGCACAGTCGCTGCCGTACGAGTTTCTTGAGCCCAACATCCCGACCCATCTCGACACCGATTTCATCTCGCTGATCAATTCGCTAGAGGACGAAATGGCGCGCATTCGCCTAACGACCCGCACGCGGCAGACGGGACGCGACCGGGCTATCCTCGTCGGTGTAACCACCGGCGATGCTGAGGACGCCGCCGAGTCGCTCGCCGAGCTGGACGAACTCGCGGCCTCGGCAGATGTGGTCGTGCTCGACAAGATCATTCAGCGCCGCCCAAAGATCGATCCAAAGACCGTACTCGGAAAAGGAAAGCTCGATGAGCTTCTCATCCGCTCAATGCGGCTAGGAGCGGACATACTGGTTTTTGATACCGAGTTGTCACCCGCGCAGGTACGCAGCCTGAGCGAAGCGACCGAGCTAAAGGTCATCGACCGGCCCCAACTCATCCTCGATATCTTTGCCCAGCGGGCGCAGTCGCGTGAGGGTAAGCTGCAGGTGGAACTAGCCCAGTTGAAATATCTTTTGCCGCGACTGGTCGTAGGGCAAAATTCGGCGTTCTCGCGTCTTGCGGGCGGTATCGGCGGACGCGGGCCGGGTGAAACCAAACTCGAGACCGATCGCCGGCGCGTACGCGACCGCATCGCTTTGCTCGAAAAACAGGTCGACAGCCTGGGCAGGCAAAGACAGGAACGCCGCAAGACACGCGTACAGAAACATCTGCCGATAATCTCGCTTGTCGGATATACCAACGCAGGTAAATCAACGCTGCTCAACGCTCTTACGCAGAGCGAGGTCTATGCCGAGAAAAAGATGTTTGCGACGCTCGACCCGACGTCGCGAAGGCTGCGGCTGCCATACGACCAGGAAGTTATCATCAACGACACAGTCGGTTTTATACGCGATCTGCCTGAGGCTCTGGTTTCAGCATTTCGTGCGACACTGGAGGAGATCGAGGACAGCGAACTGCTCGTCCACGTGGTCGACGCCTCGAACCCGCGGGTGCTGCAGCAGGTCGAATCGGTCGATAAGATCCTGAGCGATCTGCACTTTAATGAGATCCCTCAACTGATCGTACTCAACAAAACAGACCTGCTCGGCCGCGACGCGGTCGAGGTACTTATGCGGCAGGTCACGATCGACGGCGGTGCCCAATGCGTGCCGCTCTCAGCGATAAGGCGTGAAAGCCTTCGGCCGATGGTCGAGATGATCGGCGAGATGCTGGGAAGGTCCGGTATAGCCGCGGGGCACTACGGTTGATCGTTTTCGGGATGTTCACCGCAGATGGTCTTTTTCGGGCGTTTCATGGTTAACTACGAACGGTATAAATGAGTAAACGGATCAGAGATCTTAAATCGCCTTTGACGGTTTGGCGCGAACGTTTGACGGGCACGATCACCCGTCCATTTGCCTCGCTGTCGTATGACCAAAAGTTTTGGCTGGGCTTTGCCGCGCTCTGTCTGGCGACGACGCTGCTCATTCAGAATCCGTTTTGGAGCGTTCCCGCCGACCAATCTTACAAAGAGGGCGACATCGCACGCGAGGCCATCATTTCTCCCGCTGATATCTCGATCACCGACCAGGAAGAGCTGGAGAGGCTGCGAGCCGAGGCTAGGGATGCTGTCAGGCCCATTTTTAGATACGAATCCAATAAGCCCGAACAAGCCGTTCAGGGCTTTCTGTCGGCGTGGGAAAAGCTTCAGCGGCACGGCGGCGGCGAGGCGGCAAATGTAAAACAGCCGGATCCGGACGCAAAGGGCGAGATCCATTGGGACGGTGAAGGAGGAGCTGACGTCGGTCGAACGCTTGCCGCCCGTTCGTACAGCCGTAATGAATTGGAGGCGGTGCAGAGTGCGCTTCGCGACAGTTCGCAGGGGTACATATATGACGATTCGGACAGACAGTACTTTCAGAACGAAGTATTTGTGTTCGACCGTTCCAGGCCTAATCTTCGTTCAACGGTCACCATGCCTGAGAGCAACTGGACCGCCCTTTCGGCCGCCCGTGAGAATCTTCGCTCGCGCCTGACTGCCATAAGGAGTTTTTCGGCCAAGGAGACAGAGGCATTTTTTACGGCGGCCCAGATACTGGTCGAACCCAGCATCGCGTTCGACAGCGTTGCCACAGAAACGGCGCGGCAATCGGCCATCGAAAGCACGCAGCCGCGCGTGGTTACGTTGAAGCGCGGCCAGAAGATAGTAGATGCCGGCGATATCGTAACGGCCGATGTGATCGCGAAGACCATGGCGATCCGTAATTACGCATCTGCATCGCGGCAAATGAATCGATTTGCAGGACTGCTGCTCTTTATCACCGCGCTTTACTGGATCGCCTGGAAATTTGCACAGCACCGCGGGGCTCTGCCTCGCCTTGCCTTGTCCGCCGATAAAACTTTCGCCCTGCTCGGCGTTGTCGTCCTGGCACAAACGGTGATCGTTGCGATATTTTTCCGCCTCGCCGATTTCACCGCAGCGCAAAACCTTGCCGCGCCGATGAACGATCCAACGCTGTGGGCATTCGCGATACCGTTTGCCGCGGGCAGCCTGTTGATGACCCTGCTGGCTGACAGGCCGACTGCGTTGTTTACGGGCCTGCTCAACGCA
>JBBQGO010000065.1:0-9933 GCA_038323125.1 Pyrinomonadales bacterium | reverse complement strand
GATGGTCTCATGCGTTTTTCGACGCAGCTTTCTCGCGTTCGTTGAAGGTATTTCCGGTTTCACATCTGCCGCCGTAAGTGGAATTGCGAGCAGTTCGTGCCATTTATAAACCAGCCGCCACACTCGCTGGAGAAACCGGACACCGCCTTCGATACCCGTTTCGTTCCAAACTAGTTCATTCTCGATGGGCGCCGCGAACATAACGAAGAGCCGCGACGCATCCGCGCCATCAATCTCCGCCAGCTCATCGGGATCGACGCCGTTTCCTTTGGATTTGGACATGCGTTCGATCCCGTACTTAAGTGCTTTTCCATCCGCGGCCGTCGCTACGGTGATCTTTCCCTTTGCGTCGCGGGCGGCCGTGACAGAAGCGGGCTGATGATAAACACGCTTCCCCGACGCGTCGTCAAAGAACGTTTCGCCCACTACCATCCCCTGCGTCAGCAGCCGGCGAAAGGGTTCGTCAAAGGTAACGAGCCCCAAGTCACGCATTACCTTTGTCCAAAATCGGGCGTAGATCAGATGCATAACCGCGTGGTCGTCACCGCCGATATATTGATCGACCGGGGTCCAGTAGGCAGCCGTTGCGGGGTCGAACGGCAATACTTCATTGTCGGGGTCCGTATAGCGAAAGAAGTACCAGGACGAATCGACGAACGTATCCATTGTGTCCGTTTCGCGCCGTGCGGGGCCGTGGCACTTCGGACAGTTTGTTTTAAAAAACTCGGGTACGCGTTCGAGCGGAGACTGGCCGGGGCCTGAGAAAGGGGCCGTTTCCGGTAATTCGATCGGCAGGTCGTCAAATGATTCGGGGACGATGCCGCAGGCGTCGCAGTAGACTATCGGTATCGGAGCACCCCAAAAACGCTGACGTGAAATGCCCCAGTCCCGCAGTCTGAATGTCGTCGCGGCCTCGCCGAAACCATTGGCGGCTGCGTGTTCGGCCATCTCATTTTTAGCGTCTTCGGACGATCGGCCGGACCATTGGCCCGAATCGATCAATACGCCGTACTCCGTCGTCGCCGCAGATATGGTGTCGTCCGCGGCCGCGTCACTCTCTGTAGCATCGGGCGGGACGACGACCCGTTTAACAGGCAGTCCGAACTTTATCGCAAACTCGTGATCGCGCTCGTCGTGGGCCGGAACGGACATCACGGCCCCAGTCCCGTACTCCATCATCACGTAGTTGCCGACCCACACGGGCAGTTCCTCGCCGCTAAATGGGTTGATCGCTCTTATGCCCGTATCGACGCCGTCCTTTTCGATCTCGTCGTCATGCTCGCGTGCCTTGAGGTTGTCCTTGATAATTTCATCTATCCTGCCGACGACATTTGCCGGAAGGATCTCGAGCTTTTCGCGGATCAGCGGATGTTCCACAGCGACGACGACCGCGTTGGCACCGTAGATCGTATCGATGCGGGTCGTGAAAACCCGGACTTTTATCTCGCCGCTGACGTCGGCCCCGGCAACCGTAAAGTCGACATATGCCCCCCTGGAGCGGCCGATCCAATCCCTTTGCCGCTTGACCACATTTTGCGGCCACCCGCCTTCGATCACGGCCATGTCGTCGATGAGCTGGTCGGCGTAAGCGGTCGTTTTCAGAAACCACTGTTCAAGCTTCTTTTTCGTGACCGGATTGCCGCACCGCCAGCAGATACCGCCGCTCGCCTGTTCGTTCGACAAGGTCGCCTGATCGGTCTCGCACCAGTTGACCTGTGTCATACGCTTGTATGCGAGGCCCATCTCGTACATTTTCAGGAAGAACCACTGATCGAACTTATAGTATTTAGGGCGGTGGGCATACATCTGGCGGCGCCAGTCGTAGCTAAATCCCATCCGCTCCATCTGGCCGCGCATTGAGTCAATATTCTCTTCGGTCCACTGACGGGGGATCACACCACGCTTGATCGCCGCGTCCTCGGCAGGCTGGCCGAACGAGTCCCAGCCGAACGGATGCAGCACGTTAAACCCCCTTAGCCGCTTGTACCAGGCCAGGGCATCGCCCGCCGAATAGTTGCGTACGTGCCCCATGTGGAGGTTCCCCGACGGGTATGGCAGCATCTCTAACTGATAGAACTTAGGTTTGGCGTCGTTGATCTCGGCATTAAAGACACCGCTGTCAGCCCAGATGCGCTGCCATTTCTGTTCAACTTTTTTAGCGAAATATTTCTCGTCCATAAACTTTGGCCCAACATTCGCGGCACCCGAAAAGCAAGAAAGAAGTTTAGCGGATAAACCTGTGTCCAGCCACCTAATAACGATTTAGATTGTAAGGGATCTAAGGGATTAGCGCCGCGTCGTCGATCATCCTCGACGAGCGGCTATCTAAGGGCGAGGTTTTTCAGATCGAAATACATGAGGCGAGTCTAGTCAATTTCCCCGCACTTGTCCATCGGATAGACCGCAAAGAGTTAGAATTCGGCGGGGCGAAGCTGTACCCAAATCCTCGCTCGTCGGATTTCTAAGGGAGGGGCTTCCGAAGCGGTGACGCCGGAAACGATTTAGTGCCATTAAACACCACTTCGACGACTTTATAATCTTGTGCGTTACTGCTATCCATGACAAAAAGAATAGTATGTAAAGGTATCGCGTCCATCCCTTCCTACTAAAAATATCCGAACTAAATTCGTTCCGGGCACAGGTTCATATTCAATCGCCCAAATCGACTCCGGGCTAGAACTCTAAGATTTCACGTCCGAAATAAATTCGATCAACATCTTTCGATCATCTTGAACTAATTCTCCTCCGACCAAAATTCATAGCGTTCGGCAGATTATTGGCAACAAGAGTTGGCCCTTGCTTCTGCGATCAAGTCAGTTACGAGACCGACGTGAAAAGTCATTGTCGCTGAGATAGCAAGCACCTCCGGCTTGGGGGGGTCGAGCGTCTGCAAGACTATAGCGATCGGCGTATTTGATCCGAGATAGTAAGTGTCCCAACCGTCCATCTCAAAAAGTCCCGCGACCATGTAAGTCCGCCGCGGCTAGTGGAAAACCAAAAAACGGTTTCCCGCCACCCGCTTGCAGCGCCCGCACCGCCGAGCTAAAACCTCGAAAACCCGCTCCTTTCCCATCTCCAGCCTCGCACGGGCGGACGTCAGGCGGACGTCAAACGTGCCGTTTTGATCATCGTTGTTTACACATGACGCGAAAGCTTAAATCTGCGCTCGTCACAGCTCGGCATAGAGGCTCCACGGAAGATGTAGGTTGACTTAGCTGCTGCCGTTTTGATACAAAGACACTAATGAGTTTATTCGGAACAACTACTTTCGAGGCCAACGCGTGGATCACCGGTTTAAGCTGGTGGCATACAGCGGCGTCTCGAGGGTTTGGTCCGAACACGAGTGTGTAGCTTGTAAAATCAGGATCAAGATCATTTCGGTAAACGCCGTCCTTGGATATCCCAAGACGGCTTTTTTGTTTGTGTGTATATGAATGTGTCCGGCAGTTCGCCTGAGAAAGATAGAACGATCAACGTCATCCCCGTGGTTGATACTATGCCGGCCGATCTGCTGACTCCACTCGCCGTCTATCTCAAATTGTCCGCCGGTGGAGGTAGTGCCTTCCTATTCGAATCGGTATCGGGAGGCGAAAACCTGGCGAGATATTCTTTCATCGGTGCTCGCCCTGAGATGACCGTTAGCGGTGATGAAGGCCAGGTCACCATCGATGACCCGAAAGGCACAAGAACAGTAGAGACGCCGCTATTCGATTATCTTCGCGAACACTTTTCAACACGTCACGCCGGGAACGATCCTGACCTGCCCAGTTTCATAGGGGGTGCGATCGGGTACCTGGGTTTCTCCTGCGTCGACTGGTTCGAACCGAAGTTAAAACGCGAAGGACCAGGATCCGTCCACTCAGACGCCTGTTTTATGATGTTCCGCTCTGTCGTCGCATTTGACCATGCAAAACAGGTCATCAAGATAATCTCTCTGGTGTTTCCCAAAAACGAAGGTGAGGCAAACAGTGAGAGGGATCTTATGGATCGTGCCGCGGCGGTTAATGCAGAGATCCGACGTGTTTTAGAGGATCCGCACACCCCGGTTCCACGAGTGAGCGACGACAGGCATGCTTCCGACATCAACTCCAATTGGGAGAGAGGCGATTTTGAATCGGCTGTTGACAAGATCAAAGAGCTTATACGCGCGGGCGAGTGTTATCAGGTGGTTCTGTCACAGCGGTTTAGCAAGTTAACTAGTGCCTCGGAAGTCGCGATATACCGTGCTTTAAGATCGTTAAATCCATCGCCATATATGTTCCTGCTTCGGTTTCCGGATGTCTCTGTGATCGGTGCGTCGCCCGAGATGCTCGTTCGCTGTCAGGGCGGCGAAATTGAATACCGGCCGATCGCAGGTACGCGGCCGCGCGGACGGTCGACGGCCCAGGATATTGCCTTAGCCAACGAAATGCGCGCCGACGGCAAAGAAGTTTCTGAGCACGTGATGTTGGTCGATCTCGGCCGCAATGATCTGGGCCGTGTGGCCGAGTACGGCAGTGTGCAGGTGGCAGAGTTGATGAAGGTTGAGAAGTATTCTCACGTGCAGCACCTTGTCAGCTCGCTAAAAGCTCGTCTGCGAAGTGGTTTGGATAGATTTGATGTTTTGGCGGCATGCTTCCCTGCCGGTACGGTCTCAGGAGCACCCAAGGTTCGGGCGGTGGAGATAATCCGCGAGCTAGAGCCCGACGACCGCGGTGTGTACGCCGGTGCTGTCGGCTATTTTGGGTATTCGGAAAATATGGATACCTGTATTGCGATACGGACGATCGTGCTAAGAGACGGCGTGGCACACATCCAGGCGGGTGCCGGTATTGTTGCCGAGTCCGTACCCGCATTGGAGTTTGATGAGACAGTAAATAAGGCCCGGGCATTGATCAAATCGGTTGAGATCGCCGAGGGAGGGCAGTTGTAATATGGAGGACAGAACCCTGGATCACTGGCTAAGCAAATTTCGCAGCGGCTGCGACTTGCCTGCTGAGTTCTGCGAATCATTCTTTGATGACCTGATCAAGGAAACGGATATTGATCTGCTGACTCGCATCCTCAAAGCATGGAATCAGAAGGGCATAACCTCAGACGAGCTTTCCTCTATGGCATCCGTTATGCGTTCTCGAATGACGAGGATATCAACAAAGCACGAGATATTTGTAGACGCGGTGGGCACCGGCGGCAGTTCCGCTAAGACTTTTAATATTTCAACCGCCGCGGCATTTGTGATAGCCGGCGCCGGAGTTCCGATCGCAAAGCACGGCAATCGGGCCGCGACGAGTAACTCAGGCAGTGCGGATGTGCTCTCAACGCTTGGCGTCCGGGTCGATGTCGAGCCCGAACGCGCCCGCCAATGCCTGGACGAACTAGGCATCTGTTTTATGTTCGCTCCAAAATTTCACTCGCTCTCGACTCCCCTGGCGAGTGCCCGGCGTAATCTCGGAGCTCCAACAATTTTTAACAGCCTGGGCCCGCTGTGCAATCCCGCCGCCGCACCTCATCAGCTCATCGGAGCCTGGAGCCGCGACCTCTCCCGGACGATGGCCGACGTGCTTTCCCGTTTAGGCACAAGACGTTCGTGGGTCGTTTATGGCGAGGATGGTCTGGATGAGATCACGTTGCGAGGCAAAACCTATGTTCATGAGATCACTGGGTTTCAGTTCAAGTCGTTTGAGATAGATGCAGCCGAGTTTGGTATCGCAGGCGGCGGCGCCTGGATCGCGAGGTCCGAAACGCCCGCCGACAGTGCCGGCCTGATCCGCGGCATTCTTCAAAACGGATACGACGGACACCCACATGAGAACATAGTTCTTATAAATGCCGCCGCGTCGATCTATCTGGCCGGAGCCGCCGATACACTACCGGCTGCGTTTCAGATGGCGAAAGATTCGGTCAAAAGCGGCCGGGCGGCATCCAAACTCGAGGCTCTCAAAACAGCTACTAATTTATGAGTGAAACTTTTCTTCTAGATATCCTAGCCGAGACCAGAAAAAGAGTCCGGGCACAGCGGCGTCTCATTGACATCGACGATCTCCGGCGTCTGTCGCGAATCGTTAGAGCCGCGATGCAGCCCCATCTTTTCCGTTCTGCTCTTTCAGATCATCGAGGGCCCAACATCATAGCTGAGATAAAGCGGGCGTCACCCTCTAAAGGTGTGATAAATCACGAAATAAACGTCGGACAAGTCGTCCGTGAATACGAGGGTGGAGGTGCTTGCGCGATCTCTGTACTGACAGAACCCGCATTTTTTCACGGCTCATTGGACGATCTCGTAACGGCGCGTTTGGTGACCGAACTTCCCCTGTTAAGAAAAGAGTTTATAGTTGACGAACTGCAGATCCATGAGTCTGCGATAGCCGGTGCTGACGCGATATTGCTGATCGTTGCCGCACTCGACGCTGAGACCATTGAAAGCTTTCGCGAACTCGCCGAGGAGCAGTTGGGAATGGATGCTCTGGTCGAGGTACACACCCTTGACGAATTAGAAGTCGCAGGTCGGATCGGGTCGACTATTATCGGTATTAACAATCGTGATCTACGAACATTTGAGACCTCGCTTGATGTTTCCCGACAGCTTATTTCTGCAAGGCCGGCCGGCTCGTTGATGGTCTCAGAAAGCGGTATTTCGGGTCCCGACGATATTCACGAACTAAGATCTATGGGTTTTGATGGTTTTCTGATCGGTGAAACCCTTATGCGCTCGGGCCGACCCGGAAACCTCCTGGCGGAATGGACCAAAGGGGGCGGGCAATGACATTTGTTAAGATCTGCGGGATCACGAATGTTGAGGATGCTCTGCTTGCCGCCGGATTCGGTGCGGACAGTCTGGGATTCAACTTTTACACGCCAAGCCCACGGTATCTCACACCGGACGCCGCAGGCGAGATGATCCGGCAATTGCCTGCGAACATTCAAAAGGTAGGGGTGTTCGTAGATCATGGCCTCGACGAGATCATCGATATCGTGAAAATCAGCGGCCTGGATGCGATCCAACTACATGGAGATGAGACCCGGGACTTTGTGGCGGAGGTAAGACGCCGTACCGGATCCATAACGATCAAAGCCGTCGCTGTCACACCACACTTTCAACTCTCAGACGTACTTTCGTATCAGGCTGACGCGATACTCGTTGATCGCTATTCAACCACCGAGCGAGGCGGCACGGGCCAGGTGACAGACTGGGAGGTTGCTAAAACGATAGCTACGACAGGCTGCAAACTTTATCTCGCCGGCGGGCTAACACCCGAGAATGTGGCCGACGGCATAAACGCCGTCAAACCATTCGCCGTAGACGCCTGCAGCTGCCTTGAGATGAACAAAGGCAAAAAGGATCCTGCGAAATTGCGGGCGTTTATCGAAAAGGCGAAAAGGGGCTTCACTAGATATGGATCTGTTACAGAAGCTTAAATATTTGTATCAACAAGCAAAAATGAATAATTATGAACCGGATGATCGAGGTTACTGGGGCGGGTATGGCGGCCGATTCGTGCCTGAAACTCTAGCCGCACCGTTGGACGAACTCGCGGCCGCGTACCTCGCGACAAGAGAGGACAAAGGCTTCCATTCACAACTGTCCGATCTCCTCACAAACTACGTGGGGCGGCCGACGCCGCTCTATTTGGCCCGCCGTCTGACTGAAAACCTGGGCGGGGCAAAGGTCTACCTCAAACGCGAGGACCTCAATCACACCGGTGCTCACAAGATCAACAATTGTGTCGGCCAGATCCTATTGGCGCAGCGAATGGGTAAGAGACGGATCGTTGCCGAGACAGGGGCTGGCCAGCACGGCGTTGCGACGGCGACGGTTTGTGCCCTTTTTGGCTTCGAATGTGTGATCTACATGGGTACCGAGGACATGCGGCGACAAGAACCTAATGTTTTTAGAATGAAGCTGCTTGGGGCAGATGTCCGGGCTGTCGATTCGGGGTCTAAAACCTTAAAAGACGCTATCAATGAAGCCCTTAGAGATTGGGTAACAAACGTCGAGATTACTTATTATCTACTCGGCTCGGCTCTAGGCCCACATCCGTACCCTCTGATGGTTCGCGACTTTCAGTCGGTTATTGGACGCGAGACTCGCGAACAAATACTCGAACGTGAAGGGCGGCTGCCTGACGTGCTCGTGGCCTGCGTGGGCGGCGGCTCAAACTCCATCGGACTGTTCCACGCGTTTTTGGATGACGAATATGTGAGAATGGTCGGGGTCGAAGCGGGCGGTGTCGGCAAGCAGCTCGGTGAACACGCCGCAAGGTTCTTGGATGAAAAGAGTGTCGGCGTGCTCCAGGGAACTAAAAGTTATCTGCTGCAAGACCAGTCAGGGCAGATCGCTCACACACACTCAATTTCTGCAGGCCTCGATTACCCTTCCGTAGGTCCGGAACACGCTTTTCTCCATGACCTCGGACGTGTTGAGTACACATATGCGAGTGACGCCGAGGCCCTGGCGGCATTTGAAACGCTCTGCAAAACCGAAGGCATCATTCCCGCTCTCGAATCGTCCCATGCTATCGCCTATGCCCTTCGCGAGGCGCCAGCTATGTCGTCCGAGCAAACAATGATCGTCAACTTGTCCGGCCGTGGAGACAAAGACATCAGTACCGTTGCTGAGCAGCTGTGAGAAAAACGATGACGCGGATCGACGAAACATTTGAAAAGCTAGAGCGAGAGGGACGCAAGGGATTTATTCCGTTCATCTCGGCAGGTGACCCGGATCTCGACACCTCACTTTCTATCATGGCCACGCTCGCCCAAAACGGCGCAGATCTCATCGAGCTCGGCGTTCCATTTAGCGACCCGATGGCCGACGGGCCAACCATCCAGGCTTCGTCGCAGAGGGCTCTTGATAATGGTACAACTCTTGCCGGCGTTCTGGAGCTAGCCAGAAATTTTAGACGACAATACGACACCCCCACGGTGTTATTCAGCTACTTCAATCCGCTGCTGCGCTATGGCATCGAGGCCCTGGCGCGCGACGCGTCGGCCGCGGGGGTCAACGGCATCCTGGTCACTGACGTTATTGATGCCGAGGCTGCCGAGCTCAAACTAGTATTCAATAACAGTGGCTTAGATCTGATCAGTCTCATTGCTCCGACAACGACCGATCGGCGGTTGGAACCGGTATGCGGGGCGGCACAAGGATTTATTTATGCAGTGGCCCGTTCCGGCGTTACCGGTGCCGCGTCGGATGTTGCATCCGGCGCTAGGTCGCTGGTGGAACGAGCACGTAAGTATACAGACCTCCCTATTGCGGTGGGCTTTGGTATCTCGACCGCTGAACAGATCCGGGAGGTTTGGGAATACGCCGATGCAGCCGTCGTCGGTTCAGCTATCGTTGCTGAGATCGAGAAAGCGGAAAATAGAAGTGAGGTCACCCACGCGGTGGAGCAGTTTGTTTCGCAGCTACTCCCATCGTTTGCAAAAATAAAAAGCGAACTCTAAAGTTTAACTTCGCTCAGCTTTGAGGTAAGAACAGATATATGTTGATCGTAATGAAAGCGGATGCACCCGCATCTGACATTGAAAGGGTTTTAAGTGTAATCGATTCACTTGGTTTCCGAGGCCATGCATTGCCCGGCGAAAACAGGACGGCGATCGGTGTAACCGGTAATAGCGGATCTGTCGATCCGGCTCATTTTGAAAACTTACCCGGGGTGGCCGAGGCCATTCGGGTCACGCAGCCATACAAGCTTATCTCGCGCGACATAAGGTCCGAGAAATCAATAATAAAGGTTGGCAATAGTTCCATCGGCGGAGATCTCGCAATGATCGCCGGGCCGTGTGCGCTGGAAGATCGTGATCAGGTTTTTGCGGCGGCACGCGTGGTTGCTGAGAGCGGAGCAAAGTTTTTTCGGGGCGGGGCTTACAAGCCCAGGACATCTCCGTACGCTTTTCAAGGGCTGGGTGAAGACGGACTTAAGATGCTGGTCGACGTACGGGAAGAATATG
>JBBQGO010000064.1:0-9944 GCA_038323125.1 Pyrinomonadales bacterium | reverse complement strand
ACCATGGAAGAGGTTGACCGGGCGGTCAAGCAGCAGTCGCAGGGGCAGGAAAGCAGGCTTTCGCCGCTGGAACTCGCCGCGGCGCGGCTTCAGGTACTTCAGAGCCTGGTTGAGCAGGAGGTCATGTTCCAGAAGGCCGATAATGAAAAGATGGTGTCCACCGATGAAGAAATCACGGTCGAGATCAATCGCCGAAAGGTGGACAGCCGGATGTCCGTAGAGGAATTCGACAAACAGATGAAGGAAGCGGGCCTTGATGAAAAGGCATTTCGCGAGAACATCAAAAAGGGTTTAGCCATCCAGAAGCTGGTCGAGAAGATTACCGGCCGGATCGAAACACCCACGGACAGCGAGATCGAGGCCTTCTTTACCAGCAACCCCGAAATGTTCGTCAAAAAGCGCGGTGTTCGCCTGGCTGCGATCGTCGTCGATCCTAGCGACAGCGGCCAAGGCGACACAACCCGAAATGCTGCGGAGGCCGATCAGAGGATCAACGAGATCTTGAAGAGGATACAGCAGCCCGGGAGCGACTTTGCGGCACTTGCGCGTGAATTCAGCGAAGACGGCAGCAAGCTTCAGGGCGGAGACATGGGCTACCTTAGCGAAGAGGAGTTAACACAGAACTATCCTCAGCTTGCTGCTGGTTTTATGAACCCCGAGTTCACGGTCGGAAGGGTAACTAACGCTGTACCGATCAGCGGCAAGGCGTATGTTTTCAAGCTTCAGGAACGAATCGATAAGGAAGAGGTCCTTACGCTCGACAGCCCCGATGTCCGCCCGCAGATCAACAAATTGCTGGTCGATAATCGCAAACAGCTACTGGCGGCCTCGTATCAGGCTATCGCAATGAATGAGGCGAAGATCGAGAACTTCCTCGCGAGGAAGGTCGTGGATAACCCAAATGAACTAAGCGGTGCACGGCCGGCTGGTGCGTCGTCACCCGCAAATGCAAACACGAATACGGCCGCTCCGGCGGGGGCTAACACGGTAAATACCAATGCTGTCGCTAATTCCGCTGTCAATTCGAATGCGAAACCAACGGGCGGTGCCGCGAATAGAGCAGGTTCCAATCCGGCTGCGAACGGGGCTGCGAACGGGGCCGCGAACGGGGCCGCGAACGGTAACACAAGGCCGTAACCACACAGGTGATCTCATCCGGATGGCCGGTTTTCAGCAGACTCTGATCGCGCGGAGGTTTTCGCCGGTCACAGAAGGCTGATCACCGGCTACCCTTTTTTATGCTATTTCGACTCTCAAATGTTTGGAAATCCTACGGCGGGACCGAGATACTCAAGGGAGTATCATTTCAGGTAAACCCGAGCGAAAAGGTAGGCCTCGTCGGGCGAAACGGAGCAGGCAAGACGACGGTCTTTCGTCTTATCACCGGCCAGGAGGCCGCGGATGACGGCGAGGTGATCAAGATGAATGGCTTGCGGCTCGGCCTGCTCGACCAGCACGTCGATTTTGGAACGAGCGAAACCGTTCACACCGCAGCCCTCTCTGCATTTAAAGAGATACATGACATCGAGGCAGAAATGCGCACGCTCGAAAAGCGTATGGAGACCGACCATTCCGAGGCGGTGCTCGACAGATACGCCGATCTGCAAACTGCATTTGAACATGCGGACGGATTTTCGTACGCCGCCAGAGCCGAGGCCGTGCTGCTGGGACTGGGTTTTCCGCCTGAAACGTGGTCGGGCGACGTCCTAAAACTCTCCGGCGGCCAAAAGAACCGGCTGGGCATGGCGCGTTTGCTGCTCTCGTCTGCCGATGTTCTTCTGCTCGACGAGCCGACGAACCATCTCGACGTCGACGCCGTCGAATGGCTCGAAACTTTCCTTAAAACGTATGAAAAACCCTATGTAGTCATCAGCCATGACCGCTACTTCCTCGATCGCACGATCACGCGGGTGGTCGAGATGGACCGCGGTCTTGCCGTGTCTTACAAGGGGAACTACTCTGAATATCTCGCCGAGCGCGAGCTTCGCCGCGAACAGCAGCTTCGTGAATACGAGAACCAGCAGGCGTTGATCAACAAGACGCAGGAGTTCATCCGCCGCAATCTGGAGGGACAAAAGACCAAGCAGGCTAAGTCCCGGCGCACACTCCTGGCACGAATGGACCGCATCGAAGCCGTCACCAGCGAAAAGTCCGGCGGCAACTTTGGCCTTCGGCAGGTCGAACGCACAGGCAACAACGTGCTCACCGCTGAAGACCTGACGATCGGTTATGAGGACAAGGTCCTTGCACGCAAGCTCAATTTTTCGCTGCACCGCGGCGATGCTCTCGGAATAATCGGCGGCAACGGTACGGGCAAGACAACTTTACTAAAAACGCTGCTGGGCAACATCAGGGAACTCTCAGGTAAACTGCATTGGGGGACCAAGACGAATATTGGCTATTACTCGCAGAATCTCGAGGGCCTCGAACCGCGTAACGAAGTGATCCAGGAACTTCGCCGCGTTGCTCCGACCGCCGACAACGGTACGCTGCGGGGATTCCTCGCGAAATTCCTGTTTACCGGCGACGATGTATTCAAACCCGTATCGGCCCTATCGGGCGGCGAAAAGGGACGCCTCGCACTCGCAAAACTGATCTATTCGCAGAAAAATGTACTTGTACTCGACGAGCCGACGAACCACCTAGACATACCGTCGCGCGAGTCGCTGGAAAGCGCCCTTGAGGAATATGACGGCACCATCATAGCTGTCAGCCACGACCGGTTCTTTTTGGACAAGATCGCCAGCCAGATCCTTTCATTCGAATCTGACGGCCGGGTCCTCAACCACGATGGCAACTACTCCGACTTTCACGACTGGAAGCTGGCGGACACTGTTTTAACCCCGGTGCGGACAAGCGCGCCGGGCGCAAATCGCGAGTCTGAAACGACATCAACTGCCGCGGCTGCCGGAGGTTCATCTCCGTCAAACGCCGGTCCAGCAGCAAAACAAAAGGCCGATCCGCTTTCCAAAAATCAACGCAATCAACTCGAAAAGCGGATCAAGGAGATCGAATCGAAGATCCCCGTCCTTGAGGCCGAAGCCGCAAGCCTTACCACCCAAATGTCTGATCCCATCATAGCTTCCGACTACGGACGCCTCGCCGAGATGACCGCTAAGCTCGCCAAGATCGAGTCCCAGATCAAAACTCTATTTGAAGAGTGGGAAACCATAGCCCAACAGTTAAACTGATCCGATCTTGGTTCGAGGTATTGCCACTGCCTGGGTCCGTGTCCTTAATTCAGAAGTCAGAGATCGGAAGCCGTGGGTCGGAAGACGGAAAGTCAGGAGACTGTGTGCTGGAAACTGCATGCTTATCAGAACCCGTCGATTTTCGCTAAGATCTGGGAACATTTTCTTCGCGATCAGGAAGATGCGGTTCGTGAAAAGGCGCGCATTTTTCGCGATAGATTCCAATTTTTTCGGTAAAAACTGGGTGCGGTACGCAAAGAAATGAATATCATCGCGATGGATATCAAAAGCCTGCCGAAGATCTCGAATCCTTACCGGAGGGCCTGAGACCCTTCGCGAACGCTATAAACAACCTACCGAAGGACATGAACTGAATCGCGAAAGACCTGAGACCTTTCGGGAAAAAACCCGCCATTCGACCGAATTATGATCGGCCTATATGTCTAGAATAAAGCAAGTTAACCCCATCTACGGTTTCACAAGCGGGACGCTTGTGCTCCAAAACTCACGAGTCAAGTCAGCCTGATCAGGATTCGATCCTATAGTTTGGGGCTTCTTTAGTAATGATGACGTCATGGACGTGCGATTCGCGGAGGCCGGCGGAGGTGATGCGGACAAAGCGGGCGTTTGTCTGGAGTTCGCCGATGCTTTTGCAGCCGGAGTAGCCCATGCCGGAGCGGAGGCCGCCGACGAGCTGAGTAACCATTTCGGCGACGCTGCCTTTGTAGGCGACGCGGCCCTCGATGCCCTCAGGGATGTATTTAGAGTCTGATGATGTGCCCTCTTGCGAGTATCGGTCCGCTGACCCTTTGTTCATCGCTCCGATCGATCCCATCCCGCGGTATGTTTTGAAATTGCGTCCTTGAAAGAGTATGACCTCGCCGGGTGCTTCTTCAGTTCCGGCAAACAGCGAACCGATCATAACGCTATCGGCACCGGCGGCGATCGCCTTTGCGACATCGCCCGAGAATTTGACGCCGCCGTCCGCAATGATTGGAACGCCTGAGTCTTTGGCGGCGGCCACACACTCTAGAATCGCCGTGATCTGAGGAACACCGGCCCCGGTCACCACGCGGGTCGTGCAGATCGAACCGGGGCCAATACCGATCTTTACGGCGTCGACGCCCGCCGATATCAATGCCCGTGCGGCATCGGCTGTCGCAACGTTGCCCGCGATCAGTTCGATATCCGTGTATTCGGCCTTTAGCTGCTTGACCGCGTTTATCACCCGCGAACTGTGTCCGTGTGCCGTGTCCACTACGATAGCGTCGACACGCGAATTAACAAGAGCGTCGGCCCGTTCCATAAAGTCGCCTGTCGCACCGATTGCGGCCGCGCAGCGTAGACGGCCCAACTCGTCTTTAGCGGCGATAGGGAAGTTGATGGCCTTTTGAATGTCCTTGACTGTGATCAGGCCCTTGAGATGGCCGTTTTCATCAACCACCAAAAGCTTTTCGATGCGGTGCTTCTGCAGCTTTACTTTGGCCTCGTCGAGTGTAGTTCCGACGGGGACGGTGACGAGCGGCTGCGGGGTCATGATCTCGGAAACGGGGATATCGAACCGCGTTTCAAACCGCAGATCACGATTGGTAATAATGCCGACGAGCAGACCCTTCTCGTCCGTGACAGGCACGCCGCTGATCTTGTAGCGGCCCATGATTACCAACGCCTCGGAAACAAGAGCACCCTTGTCTATGGTTACCGGATCAACGATCATTCCCGATTCGCTGCGTTTTACCTTATCGACCTCTTCGGCCTGCTGTTCGATCGTAAAGTTCTTATGAATGACCCCGATGCCGCCCTGTTGGGCGATCGCTATAGCCAACGCGGCCTCTGTGACCGTGTCCATCGCGGACGAGCATAGTGGGATGTTGAGACTGATGTTTCGCGAAAAACGGGTCCGGGTATCGACCTCGCCAGGCAGGATCTCGGAAAAGGCAGGTATGAGCAAGACATCGTCAAACGTCAGGCCGTCGGTGATATCAGTGATATTCATAAACCATTATTTATTAATTCTATCGAAAATGAAAATGTCCGCAAATCATTTGCGGACATGAGGTAAATTGGTTTCGAGGCGGGGGGCAGTCACGGCTTATTGCCCGTCGGCCGGACGCACCTGAATGACCGTCGGTTTCATCACCGGCGGTTTTGCGGTCGGCTTTGCCGTGGCGGCCGGGGCCGGACGCGTTGTACTCGCCGGTTTCGGCGGTGGCGTTGCCCGGGGGAGCGTCGATGTAGCCTGCACAGAAGGAGTTGCGGCAAGTACCGCCGGTTCGGTCACGGCGTCGGTATTTGCCGGCAGAGCCGCCTGCGACACTTCCGCATCGATCGCCGCATTATTCCAGATACGCTCCAGGTTATCCTTGTTGATCTCAAATTCGATCACGTTCCTCTTTGCATTCAGCGGCGCTCCCGGAAGCAGGATGGGCTTTTCATTGATGGTCAACTGAACGAGCTGAGCCAGCGATCGCGAGTAGCTAAGTTTCAGGCTTTGTTTAGGCTGAAACAATGCGGCCGTTCCCGGTGTTACGACGTTGCTGCTGGTCTTGCCATCAGTCGTCGCTGTAAGGGACACCGGCTGGTCGAGGGCACGAAATTCGATCCTTGAGGCCGAGATATCAGGCACAGTCTCTACCGGGACGACGGAGTCTGCATCGCTCGTTTCAGCGTCGATGTTTGACGTCGATGACGCGGTATTCGAGGCCGGCGGTTCCGAAGGCTGTCGCAAATAATCGATGAGGAACAGAATGCCGCCTGTCATTAGTGCGAGAATTACGACGGCAGCAATTACGGTAGGGGCCATGGATGACCGGTCGTCGGTAAGCACTTCGGGCCGATAGACCTTCAGGTCTTCCCCTTCCGGGCCGGCAGTCGCAGCTATCAGACGAGCATAGTCGTCTAAAGCTTCCTGTTCGTTGAGACCGACGAACTTTGCATATGATTTTACAAAACCTTTATTAAATATCCCCCCAGGCAGTATCTTGTAGTCGTCGTTCTCAATGCATTCGAGATACAGCGACGAGATACGGGTCTGATCGGCGACCTCGCTTAGGGCGAAACCCTTCTCTTCGCGTGCGTGCCGTAATTTTTCACCAAGGCTTAGAGACATTTAAAGTGCTTCTGATCGGTGTGCAACATTTGAAAGGGTCCAAGGTCATTGACTTGAAATATATCGCTCAATCGCCAACAATGTCAATTGATTCATTGGCATTAACATATTGATTTTGCTTGTTTACGGCAATTGCGGGCGATGCGTTTGGGCATTACCGCGCACTTATATTACTATCGGTAAAGCAAACCAAATAGCGAGGAATAACAAATGAGCTTAGAGGCTTTGGGAATGGTGGAGACCAAGGGTTTTATAAGTGCCGTCGAGGCGGCCGATGCCATGGTGAAGGCCGCAAATGTGCAGCTAGTCGGTAAGGAATACATAGGGGCAGGCTACGTTACGATTTTCGTTCGCGGGGATGTCGGTGCAGTCAAGGCGGCAACCGATGCCGGGGCCGCCGCTGCGCGCCGCGTCGGTGAATTGATCAGCGTCCATGTCATTCCACGGCCTCACGGCGAGGTGGAAAGAGTATTGCCAAAGGGCGGCGCAGTCGGTCACAGCCCGGACGAAAAGGCCCTTCGCGGCGGCAGTCGTCAGATCGGAGCCGGTGCTGCCGGGTCCCCGGAAACCGAATCAACCTCCGGCAATAAGAGTAGGGCCAGCAAATAGAACTGAGAATTAGCCAGGCTGTCTCTGTATCGTTTCGATCGGTACCCTCGGCCGGCATGTATGGGTGACAAAGATCTGATTGCTCAACAGGAAGCACGCGACGCGGTAGAGGCCGCGTCGTTTGCCTTTGGGTCTGTCGCAAAACTAGGCCAAGCCAAGATAGACGAGATATGCGAGGCGATGGCCGCCGCCGCCTTAGCTGAGTCAGCTCGCCTGGGCAAATTTGCTCACGAAGAGACTGGTTTTGGAAATGCCGAAGACAAGCGGGAAAAGAACCGCTTTGCGGCCGAGGATGTTTGGGGCTACTTTCGCGGCCTAAAGACGGTAGGCGTCGTCAATGACGCCGGAAGCATTGTCGAGATCGCCAGCCCCCGAGGTGTAGTGGCGGCGATCATTCCATCCACCAATCCTACTTCCACCGCTATCTACAAGATCATAATTGCGATCAAATCACGCAACACCATAGTTCTATCACCGCACCCATCGGCATCGGGCTGTATAGCTGAGACCACAAGGGTCATGCGCGAAGCAGGTGTCAAGGCGGGCCTGCCCGCCGACGCTGTGATCTGCCTCAAAAACTCCACCATTGAGGGGACTGAGACCTTGATGAAGCACCGTAAAACCGCAGTGATCCTCGCCACGGGCGGCACGGGGCTGGTGCGGGCTGCCTATTCGTCTGGTAAACCGGCATTTGGAGTGGGGCCGGGCAACGTTCCGGTTTTTATAGATCGGTCGGCCGACATTGACAAGGCGGTTTCGGACATCCTAACCAGCACCTGTTTCGATAACGGCACGATCTGTGCTTCGGAGCAATCAGTTGTAGCCGATGCACCCGTCGCAGGGCAAATTCGCGAACAGTTCAAAATGCAGGGCGGACACTTTTTAAACCCCGCCGCGGCCGACGCAGTAGCAAAGATATTATTGACACCCCAGCGAACACTAAACGCGGGAATCGTAGGCAAATCTGCTCAGTTCATCGCGGATCTTGCAGGCATCTCCATTCCGGGCGGAACCAGATGTCTGCTCGCCGACTGCGGCGGGGTCGGAAGAGACCATCCATGGTCCATTGAGAAGCTTTCGCCCACTCTTGCGTTTTTCATAGCCGACGGCGTCGATCAAGGGGCAGCACGATGCCAGGAGATATTGCAATTTGGCGGAATGGGGCACACCGCGGGTATGCACACCGGTGACCGGGCAGCTGCGATCCGGTATGGCGAGCAGATGCCTGCTGCGAGGGTGATCATTAATTCGCCAACGACCCACGGTGCGATCGGTTTTTCAACCGATCTTCCACCGTCGATGACCCTGGGCTGCGGATCATGGGGCGGCAACGTCACATCAGACAACATTTCCCCGATCCATCTGATGGATATTAAGCGCGTAGCCTTTGAAACAAAGCCGGTTTCAAAGCGAACGGCAGTCCGTACGTCTCGAGTTGATCCGGGCGGTCATTCGATATCGCGAAATAAGCCAAGCAGAGAGGACATCGCTGCGATCGTTGATAGTTTTCTCAGCAAGAAGATAGCTGAGTCGCCAGAACCCGAACGACAGGTGGAAGCACCGGCAGCCGTGGTAAAGACGATCGTCCACGATGTAACGCCGGAAAATGCTGTGCAGAAACCGGTTCCTATTGCCGCTGTCGAGTTTGTCAGCGAAGATGATGTCCGGCGGGCCGTCAGGGATGGCGTCAAGATCTATATTTCAAAGAAAACTATCGTTACTCCCTCGGCAAGGGACCTCGGCGATGAAAAGGAAGTGTTCGCCAAGATCTAGACGATGTCCAAAAAATCGAAGCGCAAAAAAGCGATCTGCGAAGAATGCGGTGTTAGAGCACGCGAGAATACCCTGTATTGCTACAACTGCGGACACCGTATCGCGGGGGCCACTGACGATCCTGTTACGGAGGCACCCGCTGACACCCGGCCAGCAGAAGTAAAATCGGAACCGGAGAACGATCTTTCCGGCGATGATGAGAAGCCGCTCGCTGCGGCGGAAGCAGAATACGAAGATCCGGAGCCTTCTAAAGAATCCGTGCCGGAGGATATTGCAGATAACGGCCCGGCCGCGGTTGACGACGAGAAAAAGGCTGCCTTGGACGATCTCGCGGCAAAGTTTAAGATCGAGGAGGCTCCCTCGGATGACAAACTAGCACAGGCCGCGGGCGAACGGCGAAAGGCAAGAGCGATCCGCCGCAAGCCAAAACAGTACGTTTGGGAGCCCGGCGATGATTCCTCTAACAGGATCATACTGCTCATGGCCGTATTGGGGTTCGTTCTGGCGGGTGTGGCAGTCCTCTTGACTGTTTATTGGAAATAATAACGGGTATGATTAGCAACGGCAGGTAACATATGCAAGCACTCGGAATGGTCGAATGTATGGGGCTCGTGGCGATGATCGAGGCGGCTGATGCGATGGTCAAGTCAGCAAATGTAGAGCTCGTTGGGTACGAAAAGATCGATGCCGGTTTGGTGACCGCGATCGTACGCGGCGAAGTTGGGGCCGTAAAGGCCGCAGTCGACGCCGGGGCGGCGGCTGCCCGCAGGATAGGTACGGTAACGGCCGTTCATGTGATACCCAGGCCGCATTCAGAGGTTGATGACGGTATACCGGTGCTGCGAACAGGCGAGACGACACGTAAAAAGATATCGGGATCGGTTCCCGAGGCGTAACAGACTTGAGATCTGAACTAAAGAGCGTAACGAACTGTAAAAGCCAGCACGTTACGCTCTTAGTTTGTTTTATTCAGTTTTCTTGTTCGAGACAGCAGGAGCGGCGCCGCTCGGTGTAGGCGTACCGCCCTCGGCCTTACGGCCTGCACGCGACACCGCGATGCGTTTTTGTTTGTTGGGCCCGTCGTCAACCTGCACTTTGATCGTACGATAAGTGCCATCCCTGCGGTCATTTGACGGGATGTAGCCGATCGAATATTGTGTTCTGAGCTCGCTGGAGATATCGCGGGCCAGCGCCGGCAGTTCGGCCGGGTCTGACGGGAAATAAGCTTTTCCCCCGGTCTCGGCCGCTATCCGTTCCAGAAA
>JBBQGO010000063.1:0-9985 GCA_038323125.1 Pyrinomonadales bacterium | reverse complement strand
ATGATAATGCCGACTGCCATCGTAGTTAAGCGGTATGGTTGATGTGATTCTACCACAATGGACCGTGCGTCAAGTGATTTTTACAGGATGCCGTGCCAAAATAAGAGCTTATGGCGATGCCTAAATTCATCAACGAACGTTCAGATCTCGAAAAGCTGGCCGAGGTTGCCCGGGCGCCGATAAAGCATCATGTCTTTGTCTGTAACGGAAAGTCATGTACGGCGGTTGGAAGCGAACGGGTCAAGGCGGCTTTTGAGACGATCCTTGAAAGCAAGAACCTACGGCAGGGTAAGAAGTCGAAAGGCCGAAACCCCGTCGGAGAAGTGGTTCTGTCTGATTGTGGTTCTGTAGGGTTTTGTTCGATCGGACCCGCTGTGCTCGTCTATCCGGACGGCATTTGGTATGCCCAGGTGCAGGCCAAGGACGTGCCCGAGATCATCGACGAACATTTAGAGAAAGGGAATGTGGTAAAGAGGCTCGCGCTCATCGAGATGTCGAACGACAGCCCAACGGACTAATTTGTTTGACGCATCGCCATTAAGATCTCATCCACGACCTTCTTCGCGTCCCCAAACAGCATCAGCGTGTTATCCCGGTAGAATAAGGGATTGTCGACGCCTGCATAGCCGCTGGCCATGCCGCGTTTCATTACGATCACGTCACGGGCTTCCCACACGTGGAGCACCGGCATACCGGCGATCGGGGAACCGGGATCGTCCATTGCGGACGGATTAACGATATCATTGGCACCGATCACCCATGCGACATCGGTGTCTTTGAAACCATCGTTTATCTCGTCCATCTCAAATACGATGTCGTAGGGAATGTTGGCCTCGGCGAGCAGTACATTCATATGCCCCGGCAGTCGACCAGCGACCGGGTGGATGGCAAAACGAACGTCTGCGCCCTTGTCCCTGAGAATCTTTACTACTTCCGCCAGAGAATGCTGGGCCTGTGCGACGGCAAGGCCATAACCGGGAATGATGACGATCCGGCGTGCCTGCTGGAGCAGGTCAGACGCGCCAGGTGCTTCGATGGCATGGACCTCGCCTTGCGGTGCATCGGCCGACGGAGAGGCGCCCGACTCCGTACCAAAGCCGCCGAGCATAACGCTCACGAACGACCGGTTCATTCCTTTGCACATGATATAACTGAGGATCGCACCGCTCGAACCCACAAGGGCTCCCGTTATGATCAGCAGATCGTTCGAGAGCATAAAGCCAGCGGCACTTGCCGCCCAACCGGAATAGCTGTTGAGCATCGACACGACCACCGGCATATCTGCGCCGCCGATCGCCATAACGAAGTGGACCCCCAAAATAAAAGTTATTATCGTAGCCGTAAGCAGATATGTCTGGCCGGATGTACCGGGTGCCATTACGAAAAGCACGCCGAGAGCGATCGTCACTGCAAGCATTAACAAATTAAGGATATGCCGGCCGGGAAGTAGCAGCGGCCGGCCGGACAATGTGCCCTGTAGCTTTGCGAATGCGATGATGGAACCTGTAAACGTGACAGCACCTATACAGACGCCAATAAAGATCTCGACCTGATGAACCGTCAGTTCGCCCGCGGGAACCTGGGTTTCGCCGAGGTATGTACCAAATCCAACCAGCACAGCCGCTAACCCGACAAAGCTGTGCAGCATCGCCACCAACTGCGGCATCGATGTCATCTGTACACGAGCTGCGAGAGCAGACCCGATCAGGGCTCCGGGTATTAACACGGCGGCAAGAGTGATATAACCGCTCGGCTGCATCGCCGCGACCGTCGCAGCTAATGCGATCATCATCCCGACAATGCCATACCAGTTGCCACGCCGAGCTGTCTCCTGCTTTGACAGGCCGCCGAGGCTCAAGATAAACAACGCGCTCGCGGCGATGTATGCAATTGTAATAAAGCTGGTTTTCATAGAAGCCGCGTAGCTTTTGGCGTTGGTTCCGACCCGGGCGAACAAAGAAAGAATGATCTAGCTGAGCTATCTTCGAAACATGGCCAACATTCGGTTCGTGACCATAAATCCACCGACGATGTTGATGGTAGCGATGAGGACAGCAACGGCGCCGAGAATAGTCGTCAGGCTCAGATCGCCTGACAACTGCAACATGCCGCCGACCAGAATGATGCCGCTAATAGCATTTGTAACACTCATCAACGGGGTGTGGAGCGCAGGTTTGACGTTCCAGACGACCTGAAAACCGACGAACACGGCCAACATAAACACAGTGAAATGCGAGAGTTTGTTATCGGGAACGGCGTAACCGATCAGGAGCAGGACAATGCCGACGGCTATGAGAGTCAGAGGACTGATCCCCGCATTGTCTTCGCTCTGTGCCGTGTTAACGGCTTTGACCACGGCCGGCGTGCTTTTTGCAGCTACGCCCGGTTCCGGCGGAGCGGGTGGCTGCGGCGGCGGCCACATCATTTTTCCTTCGTGAAGCACGATCGCACCACGAACTACTTCGTCTTCGAGATCAACATGCAGCTGCCCTTGGTCGTCTTGTAGCTCTTCCAAAAGTGCGGCTACCGTTGAGCCGTAAAGCTGACTCGCCATGCTCGCCATACGACTTGGAAGGTCGGTATAACCAATGATGGTTACACCCTTGTGATTCACTACACTGCCGGGCTCGGTCAGCGAACAGTTGCCGCCTTGCTCCGCGGCGAGGTCAACGATGACCGATCCGGGCTTCATGCTTTCCACCATGCCCTGCGTGATCAATTTTGGGGCTGGCTTGCCCGGGATAAGGGCGGTGGTAACAATTATGTCGACCTGCATCGCCTGCTGAGCAAAGAGCGCCATCTCAGCCTTTAGAAAGTTGTCGGACATTTGTTTGGCGTAGCCGCCCTTGCCCTCACCTTCTTCTTGCACATTAAGCTCGAGGAAATCAGCACCCATACTAGCGACCTGGTCCTTTGTCGCCGAGCGCGGATCGAAAGCCTTTACGATGGCGCCGAGTGACCGGGCGGCTCCGATCGCCGACAGGCCCGCGACCCCGGCGCCGATGACCAGCACCTTTGCGGGATCGATCCGGCCTGCGGCGGTGATCTGGCCTCCGAAGAACCGCGGAAAGTTATTTGCGGCCTCAATGATCGAACGGTACCCGGCAATGTTCGCCATCGCAGAGAGCGTGTCCATTTTCTGCGCGCGTGTGATACGCGGGACGCAATCCATGCCGAAGACGGTAGCTTTTCGAGCGGCCAACAGGTCGACAGTCTCTCGATTCTGAGCCGGCCATATAAACCCTATTAGCCAGCCTTCCGATTTCATCAGGCCGGCTTCATGGCTTCCCAATCCTTCGTTCTGCTCGGGCGGGCGCACTTTAATGATGACATCCGAAGTGGCCCACAGCTCTCTCGTATCCTCAATCGTCGCACCAGCTTCCCGATATTCGGAGTTTGAGGCATTGATACCGTGACCGGCGCCGGCCTCGACAACCACCTCGAATCCAAGTTTCTTCAAACGAAGGATCGTTTGTGGTGTTGCGGCGACCCGCTTTTCGTCCGGGTGTATTTCCTTGGGGATCCCAATTGTGGTCATAGGTACTTCACGCAATAACAACGGACGCTTTACGGTAGATAAGATTAATTGTAATGAATTCTATAGATAAGGGCGTTTGAGACAAACGTGCCGATTATCCCTCGGATCGACACGACTCCGCCTGACCGATCCTTAGAATTTCTGCATCGCGATGCTTACGACCGGATCATCGCCCGCACTTCGGTTGTATGAGATCCAGAAACCAGCGGCGGGGTACCGTACCATCTTATATATGCTGCCGTCGGAGTCTGGGGCGACATCCTCGCCAAACACCTGCATGGGCGTGAGAGCCTTCGGATCGTCGATATAAGTGATCATTATTGCCCTCACAAGGCCATTCTGGTCGTAAAAGAACTGCGCTGATTCGTCACCCGAGAAGGTATAGAAATCCTGCCTTTTTCCTTTCTCTTTCGGTGATCCCAGTTTCTCGCGCAATGCATCCATTTCCATCCCAATGCTAACGCCTTTGTAACTTGAGATGGCAGGCGTTCTTGCCGGTTTCGGGGCAGGGGCCGCAGCGGCCGTGGGAGCCGCAATCGGCGGCGGTGATGCAACTGGCTCCTCGGTTGGAATTGATGGCGGTGATGGACTTGCTATCCCAGCATCTGGCGTTAGCGGGGTCGGAGTTGCTGTCGGTGTAGAACTCGCACCTCCGATCGGCCACTCGCGGGTGATCCTGGGCCAATCAGTGGCCGCAACTGATCCGGCAGTCATTAAAGAAACAATAAAGATCGCGATGATACCGGCTTTTTCTATCTTCATAGCATTATTATAACCTACCGCGATAGCCCCCAATGCTGACCTTTAAAGCCTTGCTTCGAAAACCCGATTGAAAGGGGTTTCGGTGGCCCTGCGAAAGTCAGTAAAACCTCCGGAAAGCACAACGTCCTTTATCTCACTCTCGCTGGCGACTGCACCGAGGGCCGGGCCCCCGGTCGCGAGCGAGTTCGATGTGCAGCAGAGAGTTGAGGCACCGGAAAACGTTCGTCCAATGATGTTAAAATTCTCTTCCACGGTGTCGCCCGCCATCGGTTCGACTATAAGGCAGCTTCCGTCGGGCGCAAGGCTCTCGCCAGCGTGCCGTGTTGCTCCATGGGGGTCTCCCATGTCGTGAAGGCAATCGAAAAAGCATATGAGGTCGTAGGCATCAGCAGGATAATCGGTCGCGGATGCAACTTCGAACTGAACCCTATCGGCTACACCTTCAGTCAATGCCTTAGCGCGGGCATAATCGATCGAAGCGGGATGATTATCAAAACCAACGAACCTTGATTTGGGATACGCTTTTGCCATTATAATGGTCGAGGCACCGTGGCCGCAGCCTACATCCGCCACGTTAGCACCCGCATTCAACTTGTCCTCCACGCCGGTCAAGGCCGGTATCCAGGAATTTACCAAATGAGCTGTGTAACCGGGACGAAAGAACTTTTCGGTGCCCACAAAAAGATCGGGGTCGTGGTCGCCCCATAGCATTCCGCCCCCGTTTTTGAAATATTCCGAGATCTTCGGCTGGGCGTTCATCATAGCCTTTACGACGTAAAAACCTCCGCCGACATAAAACGGACTCGATTCATCGGTCAGAGCAACAGCTTGTTCGGGAAGCATCGAGTACTTTCCTGAGGCAGGATCATAATGCACGTAATCGCCGGCGGCCTGATTGACCAGCCATTCGCGCACATAACGCTCATTCGTTTTTGTCTTAACTGCGAGTTCAGCGGGCGTCATGCCATCGGAATCGGCAAGGGCCTCATAGAGCCCCAGTTTCTGGCCGATGTATCCGAGGACCGAGCTGAGCGATGCTCCGAAATCGCCGACTACCTTCCCTAAGAAGGCGTTCATCTTATCTTCGTTTATTTCGCGTGTCTGATTTTCTTGCTGCATACATTCTCCTTCGCGTGAAGCGTGCTGATGGAATAACAATCAAAATTATGAGCGAGATTATATACCGTGTCGGGATGCAATATCAATCTCTGCTGTCGATCAACTTGTGTGTGGGGTTGAGGGTGCGGGCAGGCTAACGAATCGAAACCGTTAGCCTATATGTGGCATTCCCACGTGTTCCGCCGACGAGGATCCGGTAATCACCGTCCTCAGGCAGGGAAACGGTTACTTGTCGCGCGTCGTCTTCCTCGCCTGCGTCCTGAAGGTACTCACCGTCCGGACCCATCAGCTGGAAGACGGCATTGTTCTCGGTTGATGTGATCTTAACCGACATCATCTGTTCGGCCTTTGCACCGAGGATATAAGTGTCACGTTCGCCACGAATAACGCTGCCTGCAACAGTCGCGGCTCGTTTCCCTTTAGCAAACTTGATCCGCTTGGTGATGCCGTCGGCCGAGGCGATCGATATACTGACGAATAAAGCAAAGATCGGGAGGATCGTCTTAATCTTAAATAGAGTTCTGATCTTCATATTAAGCAGTTGTTGCAGCGGCGTCCATCGTGTCCCGCCACCGCAACACCGGTCTGCGTGCCGCGGCCGCCTCGTCGAGCCTGCCGATCCGGGTCGAATGCGGGGCATCAATGACCAATTGCGGGTTTTCCTCGGCTTCGCGGTCTATGTGGATCATTGCTTCGACAAAGGCATCGAGGTCGGAGCGGCCGACGGACTCCGTCGGTTCGATCAGCATTGCGCCCTCGACGACAAGAGGGAAATAGATCGTCATAGGATGAAACCCGTAATCAATAAGCCGTTTCGCGATATCGAGGGTTACGACGCCTCTCTTAGATTGGTTCTTATGCGAGAAGATCGCCTCGTGCATACAGTCCGAAGCATAAGGCCTATCGAAAGTACTTTCGAGCGCACGGGACAGGTAACGGGCATTTAGCACGGCGGTTTCGGTAGCCTCCTTCAGGCCTTCGGCTCCGTGTGTATATATATAGGAAAGGGCCCTGACCATCATTCCAAAATTTCCGTAAAATGCTTTGACTCGCCCGATCGTGCCCGGGTAATCCTAATTAAGGGTATAAGTGTCCCCCGTTTTCTCGATACGCGGTATAGGCAGGAACGGAGCGAGATCGGCCGAACAGAGACACGGTCCGCAACCTGGTCCGCCGCCGCCATGCGGCGTTGAGAATGTCTTATGCAGGTTGAGGTGGATAACGTCTACCCCCATGTCGCCCGGCCGTGCGATGCCGACGAGGGCATTCATGTTCGCACCGTCCATATAGACAAGGCCGCCGGCCTCGTGGATCGTGTCACAGATCTCTTTGATGTTGGTTTCAAAGATGCCGACGGTGTTTGGATTGGTCAGCATCAAACCGGCGACGCCGCCCTGATCGCACAGCTCGCGCAGGTGCTGCATATCGGTCAGGCCTTCGCGTGTCGAGCGAATAGTTTTGACGGTAAAGCCTGCCATGGCGGCCGACGCGGGGTTTGTGCCGTGGGCCGAGTCGGGGATTAGCATCACACGGCGGTCCTTTGATGCCGAACCGTCGCGCTGGTCGAGAAACGCACGGATCAGCATTACACCGGTCATCTCGCCCTGGGCACCGGCGGCCGGCTGAAGCGAAATTCCGGGCAGCCCGGTGATCTCGCACAGGTCCTCCTGTAGACGATAGATCAGTTCAAGAGCGCCCTGAGTTTCCTCCACAGGGGCCAGCGGATGAAGCCCCGCAAACCCGTCAATACGGGCCACCTTTTCATTAAGGCGCGAGTTGTATTTCATCGTGCACGACCCAAGGGGATACATCCCCAAGTCGATCGAATAGTTCCAGGTCGAGATGCGCGTGAAGTGTCGTACGACGTCGACCTCCGAGACCTCAGGCACGCCGTCCAGATCGTCATCACGTCGCAGCTCCGCCGGGAGCAGGTCGTCTATGCTGGTTTCATCGACATCTAACTTAGGCAGTCGATAGCCGACACGTCCCGTCTGCGAGCGCTCAAATATCAGAGCTTCATTTTGTGTGGGATGCTGTGTAACTTTCTTAATGCTCATAGCATGTTCTGTTTATCTTTCCGTTTTATATCCGATTATTTGGCGGAGTGGTTGCTAACTATCAGGCCCAGGAAGACGAAAGTGATGATCATAAATATCGGGGCGATGCATAGTAGAAACTTTCCAAACTCAAATAACATCATGGGCCGCTGCTGCCAAGGGCGGTCACCAGTGCGTCGATCTGAGATCTCGAGTTCGTTTCCGTCACGCACACCAGAAACTCGTTCGGCCGATCAGCATAATACTTTGACAAGGGCAGACCGCCAATGATCCCCCCGTCGGTCCGCAATCCTTCCATCACCTCGGTTGCGGGCCTTGATGATCTCACGACGAACTCGTTAAATTTCGGCGCGGAAAAGGCGATCTCAAAACGATCGAGGGCGCTGATCTGCCTGGCTGCATAAGCTGCTTTCTGCGCGTTTTGAATAGCGACTTCCTGCAGGCCTTGTTTACCCATCGTTTCCATATAGATGGTCGCGGCAAGGGCGATCAGGCCCTGGTTAGTGCAGATGTTCGATGTCGCCTTTTCACGGCGAATATGCTGTTCGCGCGTTGAAAGCGTCAGCACAAAGCCGCGGTTGCCGTTCTTGTCATAAGCGACGCCGCAAAGCCGGCCGGGCATCTGACGAACGAATTTCTCCCGCGTCGCAAATATACCGACGTGCGGCCCGCCGAAGCCCATAGGTACACCCCACGACTGGCCCTCGCCGACCACGATATCTGCCCCGCAGGCACCCGGCGACTTGAGCAGCCCCAACGAGATCGCTTCGGTAACGACCACAACAAAAAGCGCTCCGACTGCGTGGGCCTTTTCAGCGAGGGCACTCATGTTTTCGACACAGCCAAAAAAGTTTGGCGACTGCACGACCAAGGCAGCGGTGGTTTCATCAAGTGCGGCAAGGTCACCGACGCGTCCGGTGTTTTGGTCAAATGAGACGGTTTCGATCCGGGCGTCGCCGTGCTGAGTGTAAGTTTGGGCGACCTCGCGGTATTCCGGGTGGACCGCGTCGGCAACGACGATCTTGTCGCGACGCGTGACCCGCTGGGCCATCAGATAGGCCTCGGCCATAGCGGTCGATCCGTCGTACATCGACGCATTTGCGACCTCCATTCCGGTCAATTGGCAGACGAGCGTTTGAAATTCAAAAATGTACTGCAGTGTGCCCTGCGAGATCTCGGGTTGGTAAGGCGTATAGGATGTAAAGAATTCGGAACGCTGTATGAGGTGATCAACTATCGTCGGCGAAAAATGTGAATATACGCCCGCACCGAGAAACGACGGCTTGCTCGCCGCCGTGTTCTTTGCTGCCATGGCGGTCAGTGCGGCGATCACTTCGCTCTCGGCCAGAGGTTCGGTGATGTCGAGCGGGCGTTTTAGCTGAACATTATCCGGGATTGAGCGAAAGAGCTCGTTTGCATTCGCAAGTCCGACAGTCGAAAGCATCTCATCACGCTCTTCGGCAGAGTTAGGTATATATCTCATGGGTTGTCAGATGCCGGTGTCAGCCGGTTCACATCCGGCGACCTATCGGAAAAGCTAGTCCGTCCTGGGTCAGGCGCTTGCGGCAAGGAATTCTTCATATTCATCCGCCGACAGCATTCCGTCTGCCTCCAGCGGATTGTCCATTTTGATCTTGATCATCCATCCCGATTCGTACGGGTCGTTATTCACCGCTTCGGGTGAATCATTCAAGCCGTCATTGACCTCCGCGATCTCGCCCGCGACAGGTGTAAAGATCTCGGACACCGCCTTCACGGACTCGACCGACCCGAAAGCCTCGTGTGCGTTCAGCTTGTCGCCGACCCGGGGCATATCGATATAAACAACGTCTCCGAGCGAATGCTGGGCATAGTCGGTGATGCCTATTGTAGCGATATCGTCATCGACCATGACCCACTCATGATCCTTGCTGTATCGCAAGTTTTCAGGAATATTTGACATAATTATATAGAAAAATCTCTGTGATCTTGGTTTCTAAAGCTACTTTTGCCGCTTGTAAAATGGTGTGGGCACGATCTGAGCGTTCAATTGTTTGCCTCTGACATCAATTTTAATTTCTTGCCCTGCTTTTGCAAGTTCGGGTGGCACGAAGGCAAGGCCAATGTTCTTTTTTAGAAAGGGTGCGGGACTGCCGGACGTTACGTGGCCCACTTTCTGGTCCTCAAAATAGACATCGAATCCATCACGGGCAATGCCCGGTTCCGTCATCTCGAACCCTGCTATCTTTCGTTTGAGGCCCTCGTCCTTTTGTCGTCGCAGTGCGGCGGAGCCAATGAACTCACCCTTTTCCAGCTTTGTGATCCAACCGAGTCCTGCCTCGAGAGGGGTAATGTCGTCATCGAGTTCGTGGCCGTAGAGCGACATTGCTGATTCGAGCCGCAAAGTGTTGCGAGCCGCCAGTCCGCAGGGAAGTATTCCATTCGTATCGCCGTACCCGCCGACGTCGAGAAAACTGTTCCAAAGTTGACGGGCGCTGGCGGGGTCCGCATATATTTCAAAACCATCCTC
>JBBQGO010000062.1:0-10011 GCA_038323125.1 Pyrinomonadales bacterium | reverse complement strand
GGCCCGCTGATGGATCGTATCGATATTCACATCGATGTTCCGGCCGTCAATTTCAACGAACTCCGCGGCCGCGGCGTGCCGCAGGGCGAAAGTTCCGATGAGATCCGCACCCGCGTGATCAGGGCCCGCGAGATCCAACTCGCAAGATTCAGCCCCCGGACCGCGGACACTCCTGTCCGCCATCTTATTTCCGGGGCCCCCGACACCCCTGTCCGCGATCTGATTTCCGGGGCCCCCGACACTCCCGTCCGCGAAAGTTTCACCGGAACCCCCAACACTCCTGTCCGCTCCGACTCCTCGGACAACCCCGGCATCTACTCCAACTCGGCCATGACGCCAAAACAGATACGCCAGTTCTGCGCCCTCGACGCCGACAGCGAGGCCCTGCTCGAAAAGGCGATGCTCCGCCAGGGCCTCTCTGCCCGTGCCCACGACCGTATCCTAAAAGTCTCACGCACCATCGCCGACCTCGACAACAGCGAAAACATCCAACCCAACCACATCAGCGAGGCCATCAACTATAGATCGCTTGATCGGAATTATTGGACCTAAAGCGGAGGCATCGTACGGAGATTGAAATAGCAATGAGTACTATTTAGTGTGCCACTGATGTTATCTTAAAAAATGTGTTTCTCTGGAGATCAGGAATGACATTTAAGATCGCGCAGTATGGGTCAGGCGACCCGATCCCACCAGGGGTGTCTTTACGAATGGGATCGCGAGGGCCGTCTCACCGGTGTCACCCCAGAATATTATACCGGCGTGAGCTATAACTACGACGCACTTGGCCGCCGGATGAGCAAAACACTTGGCGGCAGTACCCCGGGGCAAAGGAAGACGGGGCCTGGCCTGCGCAACTACGTTACTTTTCTAAGCGGTGCGACCTGATCCGCCGTCGACTGACAACGGGACAATTGTAGTGAGAAACTTCGCATTTACGAAGGCGCGACCCCACTCCTTGCCCACGAGCACTCGCTCCTAAACCAAGCGTATTTTCTTGTGAATCATGTCCGAGGCGTTCGACCTTATGGTTGCCAAACGAAATGGGATATACTTTTGCTCACCGTTTATTGAGGACTTCAGAATGCCGAACCGCAACCTAGATAAGTATTTCCTGGCTTCCATCATCGAGACCTCTAACGATTCGATCATTACGATCGATCTCGACATGGCCATCACAACCTGGAACAAGGCGGCCGAAAGACTTTACGGTTACGCAGCCGATGATGTGATCGGCCGCCAACTGACGACGCTCACCTTGCCGAAGGATTTTCAGCAGCTGCTGCTAAAGATCGAAAAGATAAAGGAGAAACGCGAGGTCGAGATCTTCGAATCGGAGCGCGTGGGCAAGGACACGGCTCACATGATCCTCGAGGTGGTAGTTTCGCCAGTCAACAACGCCGACGGCGAACTAGTTGGGATTTCCACTATCGCACGCGACCTCACGGCGCGTCGACGTGCCGAAAAGGCCACTCACGACAAGGAACTGCTTCAACGTCTGATCCTCGCACAGGAGGACGAACGCAGCCGCATCTCACGCGACCTTCACGACGAGCTCGGGCAGCAGATCACCGCACTTAAATTTGCCATCGCCCGCTCCAAAGGTGCCTGCAAAGACGCGGGGCTCGAGGAGCATATAGACGCCATTACCGATATCGCGAACGCCATAGACAAAAGCGTGGACTTTCTTGCGTGGGAACTGCGGCCTGCCCTTGTCGAACGCGTCGGACTGGTGGCCGCTATCGAGAACTACGTGAGGCAATGGGCCCAGCATACCGGCATCAAGACGGAAGTGTTAGCAAGGCCGATCGCCGCGCGAAAGCTGGCACCCCGGGTCGAGGCAAATCTCTACCGCATCGTTCAGGAATCCCTAAACAACACCCACAAACATGCAGCGGCAAGCGGCGTAGAGCTGATACTTGAGCAGCGTGGTGATGCCATCGTGCTTATCATCGCCGACGACGGTAAGGGCTTCAGCGTCCGCAGCAAGAAAGTTCAAACAAATGGCCTCGGTCTCACCGGAATGCGCGAACGCGCCGCTGTGATCGGGGCCGAGTTTAACATCGAGGCCCGTCGGGGACGCGGAACGACCATCCACCTCAGACTACCCGTGACCCCTAAAAAGACGCGCAAGTCGCTGCAAGCCGCCCACTCGACAAACTGGGGAAGCTCCGTCATGTAATGGCCGCCGGCATCCCGCATCGGCCGTGTAAGTTTGTTGTCAAGTTTTGGGCGGCTTAAGTGTTGATGCTGTTGCTCTGTAATGCGGAAGCGTCCTGTATATTTGGTATTAGAGCATCTGCGGAAACTCTGCCATATTAAACGCGCATGGGAATAAAATAGTTTTCGCCGTGTACGATCGCTGACGGGCCGGGAAACCTTTTCTCGCCTCAGCCGTATCACTAACAGATCCCATCGACACATATGGCCGCCTACTTATTTAATCTTGGGTTTCTCGAGAAATTCAAAGACTACGCCCCCGTACCGCTCCGGCTGTTTGTGGGCGTGTTTATCATCTGGGGCGTTCAGGACAACATTCTGAATTACGCACAGATGCAGGAGTTTGCACATTTCCTTGGTGAAAAGGGCGTACCCGCACCCTTGCTCTCTGCGTTCGTCTCGGCCTACGTGCAGTTGATTTGCGGCATCTCGCTCCTCATCGGTGCGTTCGTCCGGCTGCTATCTGTCTTGTTTATCATTAACTTTGTCGCGGCGGTCTTCATCGCACACCGCGGCGACGGTTTTCGCGAGATGTTTCCGGCATTGATGATGATCGCCGTAGGTTTGTTTTTCCTGATCAACGGAGCCGGCAAGCTCTCGGTAGACGAACACCTGGACACCCGTCATACCCGTACATAGCACTCAGTTTTCAACACTATCTGTGGAATAATTCACGGTCGGTAAATGCCGATCGAGATCCGTCGCGAACCGGTATTGGCTTTTACCCGCACTTTCGCTGCTCTCAACGGATCGGCAGGTTGTGGCCTGCGTGTTGCAGAGTCGGATATGGATCTAAGCGATTTATTAAGTCGTCTTATTTTCATGCGATAGGTTAGTTAACGGCTGCAAGGATGCGGCGATACGATTTTCGGGTTATACTTTGGCTCAAGAAAGTAGATAATCCCCCTAAAGTTTTATTGGAGGAGCGAATAGTGGATATCAATTTCCACCCCAGTACACTCTTTGCGTTCGGCATCAATCACAAAACCGCCCCGATCGAAATAAGAGAAAAACTTCACCTGCGCGATGACGAGATAGCCTCGTTCCTGGTCTCTTTGCGCTCGACGCTGACAGAGTGCGTGGTTTTATCGACCTGCAACAGGACCGAGATCTATGGCGTCACCAACAGCCGCGAGATCGATCTCGATCGATACAAGCAGATGTTGATCGATTTTAAGGGCGCTCGCGGGATGGTCGATAACGATCATTTTTTTGAGTTGATCTCGTGTGGGGCAAGTTATCAATTGTTCAGCGTTGCGGCCAGCATTGACAGCCGCGTGATCGGCGATTCTCAGATACTCAGGCAGCTTCGCGTCGCCTACGATATTGCTCGTCAGAATGGCTGCACCGGCAAAATACTCAATCAACTCATGCAGCGGGCGTTCAAGGTCGGCAAGACCACCTATACCCAAACCGCCATCCATCAGGGAGCGGTTTCGGTCAGCCTCGCCGCGGTCGAACTGGGTGCCTGTACTTTCGGCACGCTCCGCGGTCGCAGCACGATGGTGATCGGAGCAGGCGAGATGGCCCGGGCGACGGTCGCGGCACTAGTAAACAAGCGGGCGGGTAGGATAATGCTGACCAATCGAACTCGCAGCCGTGCCGAGGCACTCATATCCGCCCTGCCCAATGGCCAAAGGAGCGATTGCGAAGTAGTCGATTTTGAAAACTTCAGAAACAGGTTAGACGAGGCGGATATGGTTGTCAGCTCAACGGCGTCGGAAGAACCGATCCTGACGGCGGATCACTTCGCAAGGGTTGAGCGTGAGATGATCGCGGTCGACATCGCTGTTCCCCGCGATATTGAGATAGCGGTCGGCGATCTGGCGAATATTACTTTGAAGAACGTCGATGATCTACGGACTATCATAGATGGGCACCACGAACGTCGGATGAGCGACTTGCCAAAGGTTCGGAGTATCGTCTCGGATGCGATGGTCGAGTTTCTAACCTGGTATTACTCGCTTCCGATCATGCCTGAGATCGAAAAGACGGGCAGAAAACCCTCCGCTGAACTGACCCATGAGATATTGCGCGTTAAACGATTCCTTGATGAGAACCTCGCCGAGATCCACAGTGTTGCTGCCATGTCAGGCGGCAGTTTCAACGACGATCTGGAGATCCACTTTTCTCTCATCGCAAAGCTTCAAACCTTGAAGGCCAAGGCGTTTGCGAATGCCGGAGTATGAATCGTGAATTCGTAATTGGCACTCGGGGCAGCGACCTCGCCCTGTGGCAGGCTGCCTTCGTCAAGGACGAGCTACAACGTTCGTTCCCCGAGCGCGTGTTTGCGATCAGGATCATCCGGACGACCGGAGACAAGATCGTCGACGTCGCCCTTTCCAAGATCGGTGACAAGGGCTTGTTCACGCGCGAGATCGAGGCCGAGCTGCTGAATGGCTCGATCGATTTTGCCGTTCACAGTCTCAAGGACCTCCAGACCGAGCAGCCCGCCGGCTTGACGATCGGCGCGGTCTGCAAACGTGAGGTCGCAAGCGATGTCCTGATCTCAAAAACGAACGGTTCGATCGACGACCTTGCACCAGGTGCAAAAGTTGCGACCGGCAGCCTGCGGCGGCGGAGCCAACTGCTCAATTACAGGCCTGATCTCCAGATCGTCGATATACGGGGAAACGTGCCGACACGGCTGAGAAAGTTTGATGAGACGGATATGGACGGTCTGATCCTGGCATATGCCGGCATTCACCGCCTCGGGTTTAGTGATCGGATCAGCCAGATTATTCCAATTGAGATAATGCTGCCCGCGGTAGGGCAGGGTGCGATGGCAGTTGAAGTACGCGATTCGGACAACGAGGTGCTGGAACTGGCGGCCGCCCTTAGCGATGCGATAACGCACACAACCGTCACGGCCGAGCGTTCTTTTCTGCGGCGTTTAGAAGGCGGCTGCCAGGTGCCTATCGGAGCTTACGCCACCGCCGTTGAAGATAAATTGACGCTGAAGGGTATTGTAGCAAGTCTCGACGGGACAGTTGTGTTTCGCGAAGAAGCGACCGCTCCCAAAACAGAGGCAGAGTCGCTCGGCACACACCTCGCCGAGATCCTGATCGGACGTGGTGCCGCGGAACTGCTCGAAATGGTCCGTGCCGAGGCGGCGGCCTGATGACCGACCGATGTGGCATTCTGGTGCTAAGGAGTGACGATGCATTCAGTTCCAGGCTTAGAGAGAGCGGGTTTGAGGTCGTTAATCTGGAATTGATCGAGATCGTGCCGGTCGAGGACACCGCCGAGGTCGAAGAACGCCTGGCAACTCTCGACGGCATGGATGGGCTGATCTTTACGAGTCCCTACGCGGCTAAAGTCTTCCTCGCTGCAGTGCAGAGGGCGGGACACGCCTTCCCCGCTAACGCCTATGTATTAGGTGAGCGGACGAAGAGGGTTTTTGAGAACGCCGGCATCAGCGTCAACTACCGGCCCGATGCCAACACCGCTGCAGAGATGATCGCATCCTTCGGTGAGGAAGAGTTTGCCGGCAAACATATGTTGTTTGTCCGCGGCGACCGGAGCATGCGAACTATTCCGGAGTTGCTCGCCGGAAAGGCGGATATCGACGAACTGGTGGTTTATCGTACCATTGACAGAGTTCCTGACGAGGGAACAGTCGCGGCGATCAAAGCTCGGTTGAAGAGCAACGAGATAGCCTGGTCGTGTTTTTTTAGCCCGTCAGCGGTAGATGTCTTTTGCAGGGTTTTTGCGGTTGAGGAATTTGGCAGCCTAAGAACGGCTGCAATAGGGACCACTACGGCGCTAAGGGCAAAAGAAGCGGGCCTCAACATAAGTTTTGTTTCGCAGCGCGCACGTGCGTATGACTTTGCTGCAGAGCTTATAGAATATATAAAAAGCAATTGAATAACGACTCAATATTTATAAGGGCCTGCAAACGACAGGCTACCGAACGAACACCGGTCTGGATCATGCGCCAGGCGGGACGCTATCTGCCTCAGTATCGGGCGATACGCTCGACCGTGGATTTTCTGACGCTTTGTAAAACGCCGGAACTAGCGAGCGAAGTGACCGTCCAGCCCGTTGACCTCATAGGTGTTGACGCCGCTATCCTCTTTTCCGACATTCTGGTCATCCCCGAGGCGATGGGAATGCACCTCGACATAATCGAATCAAAAGGCCCCATCTTCAGCGATCCGGTTCGCAGTCTCGATGATCTGCGAAACCTGAACACCGACTGCGTCACCGACAGACTCCAATATGTAATGGACGCCATCAAGATGACTAAGGAAAAGCTGGCCGCCCGCGTGCCGCTCATAGGGTTTTCCGGTGCACCGTGGACATTGTTGACCTACATGGTCGAGGGCCAGGGATCTAAAAACTTTGACAAGGCCAAACGTTTTATCTATAACGAACCGGCGGCGGCACACGAACTGCTCGAAGTACTGGCGGATGCGGTCGTCGACTATCTCAACGCAAAAATTCGCGCGGGCTGCGATGCTGTGCAGATATTTGATACCTGGGCCGGCATACTGTCGCCGTGGGATCTCGAAGAGTTCTCTCTGCGATACATCAGCTATATCTGTGACCGGCTCGAGACCAACGGTGCACCGGTCATCGTTTTTGCAAAAGGGGTGAGGTCGATCAATACGCTCGGGGCCCTCAAATGCGATGTGATAGGGCTCGACTGGACTCAGGACGTCGGCCACGTTCGCTCACGCATCGGTGACCGTAAGGCTCTTCAGGGCAACATGGACCCGTGTGTATTGTTTGCCTCCGAGGACCGGATCAGGCAAGAGGCGGAACGCATCCTGGAGAGCTACGGCAGCGGCCCGGGGCACATATTTAACCTCGGCCACGGCATCTTGCCGGCGGCGACGCCTGAGAGTGCAAAATATCTGGTAGGCTGCATCAAGGAACTAAGCATCAAATATCATCAATAACGCGATGAGGGATACTACGGCCATAGATTTTGGCCTGCTAAAGCGATTTAACCAACAGGGGCCGAGATACACTTCGTATCCGACGGCACCGCTGTTCTCGTCAGAGTTCACATCAGGTGACCTTGTCGGCGAGATCAGGGATACCAATTACAGTGGTGCCGATCAATCGCTCTCGCTCTATTTCCATTTCCCGTTCTGCCCAAAACTCTGCTATTTCTGCGGCTGCAATATGCGCGTGACCGGTGACCGCTCGCTGATAACCGAATACAACGAATATCTAAAAAAAGAGATCGACATGCTGCGGCCGATGATCTCGGAAAAGCGTAGCGTTGCACAGATGCACTGGGGCGGCGGCACGCCCTCATATCTAACGCCGGACGAGATCCGTGACATAGGCGGGTTTATTAAGGAGCGATTCGAGTTTGAACCTGACTTTGAGGCGAGCGTCGAGATCGACCCCCGGCTGTTGACGCGCGAGCACATGGAGGCCTTTCGCCAGATCGGTTTTAACCGGACGAGCTTTGGCGTACAGGATTTTAATATCCAGGTGCAGGAGGCCATCAACCGCGTACAGTCTGAAGAGATCACACGCCAGACGGTCGCGTGGGCACGTGAGCTCGGGTTTGAGAGTGTAAATCTCGACCTGATCTATGGGCTGCCTTTTCAGACAGTTGAGTTGTTTGCCGACTCTGTCGTCAAGATCATCGATATCTCGCCTGATCGGATCGCCGTTTTTAACTACGCCCATGTGCCGTGGCTCAAAAAGCATCAGGAGATCATCCCTACCGAATCTCTGCCGGACGCCGATGAGCGACTAGCGATCCTGCAGATGTCGATCGAAAAGCTGATCGGGGCCGGTTACGAATATATCGGCATGGACCATTTCGCCAAGCCGACCGATGAACTGGCGATCGCCCAAAAGAACGGCACCCTGTACCGCAACTTTCAGGGCTATTCGACGAGAGCGGGGTGCGATGTTTACGCTTTTGGCGTGTCGGCGATCAGCCAGTACAAAAACATCTACGCCCAGAATCTAAAGAACATTAAAGAGTATTACGCCCGGCTCGACAGCGGCGAGCCAGCGACGGGTGTTGGCTATCGAATGACGCCCGATGACCACATCCGCAAGGAAACGATCATGCAGTTGATGTGTAACCTCGAGATCGACAAGGGGCTGATCGAACGGCAGTTCGATATCGTTTTTGATAGTTATTTTGAAGACGATGTCCGCAAACTCGATCCTTTCATCGGCGAAGGGTTGGTGGTAAATGATCCGGACTACATCAAGGTTACTGCTTCTGGCCTGCTTATCATCCGAAACATTGCAATGTGTTTTGACGCCTATCTCGAACAAATGATGAAGGGTAAGCCGGTTTTTTCAAAGACGGTGTAAAACACAAATTATGAGTGAAACCATCGGAATTGTCCTCCTCAATCTTGGAGGCCCGGATTCACTGGAAGCGGTCGAGCCGTTTCTCTATAACTTGTTCAGCGACCCTGACATAATCGATTTTCCGGGCAGCTTCTTGTTTCGCAAACGCCTCGCCAAATTAATATCGAGCCGCCGTGCTCCCCGCGTCGAAAAACAGTATGCTCAGATCGGGGGCAAGTCGCCGCTCAAAGACCACACGCTAAGACAAGCCAGTTTGCTGGAGGCAAAGCTCAACGAACATCTTCCTGCCAAGGTCTATGTCGCGATGCGCTATTGGAACCCGTCAACCGATGATGCTCTTGACGCTATCGCCGCAGACGGAATAAAACGGGTCATATTGCTGCCGCTGTATCCGCAGTACTCTAAGGCGACGACGCTTTCGAGTATGAAGGAATGGACGACGCGTCTCGGCGAACGCAGCTACACACTCGATGCTGAACTGATCGAATCTTATTACGAGCATCCAACCTACATCCGTGGGTTTGTCGAGCGAATAAACGAGGCGATGAAGCGGTTCCCCGCGGACAGGCGTGACGACGTTCATATCCTGTTTAGCGCCCATGGAACGCCGATGAAACTCGTCCGCGAGGGCGACCCGTATTCGGGTCATATTAAAAAAACGGTCGAGGCCATCATTCGGCAGGGAGCGATCACACACGACAGCAGTTTGTGCTATCAATCGAAGGTTGGCCCGCTGAAATGGCTGACGCCGTCAACACCCGACACGATCAAGGAGTTGGTGGCAAAGGGCGTTAAAGACATGCTGGTTGTCCCCGTGGCGTTCGCGTCCGACCACCTCGAAACGCTATTTGAGGTCGGAATAGAATTTAGGCATATGGCCATGACGGCGGGTGTCGAGCATTTTGAGGTGACGACGGGGCTAAACGATTCGCCAACTTTCATTGACGCCCTGGCGGAGCTTGTTCTCGAAAGGGCCGGATTTCAAAACGACAGGGCCGCGGGCAGTACGGCGGGATAATGCACAAACGCGCAGCAGTCATCGGCGGCGGCATCTCGGGCCTGTGCGCGGCTTTCAAGCTAAAGCGGGCCGGCGTCGATGTGACACTATTCGAAAGCGGGCAGCGCGTCGGCGGCAATATCAGAACTGAGATCAGGGACGGCTTTCTCTTCGAATATGGTCCTAACTCCACGCTCGCTTCCATCGAACTGATGGATCTGCTCGGCGAGTTGGATCTAGTAAGGGAGATCGCCCAACCGAGCACCAACGCCAAAAAGCGCTACATACTGAAACATGGCAAACTCGCTGCTCTGCCGTCCGGCCCGCTCGATCTGTTGAAAGGAAATGTCCTTTCGGCGGGGGCGAGGCTGCGATTGCTAAAGGAGCCTTTTGTTGGCAGCCGTTCACCCGAGGGAGAATCGGTAGCCGGCTTTTTTGAGCGCCGTCTGGGACGCGAGATCGTCGAATATGCCGTCGACCCTTTCATCTCCGGCATT
>JBBQGO010000061.1:0-10071 GCA_038323125.1 Pyrinomonadales bacterium | reverse complement strand
AATTCTCAATATGAATCTTGCGAACTGTCGTTATGTGATAAAAATCTAACCCATCACCATACATCGGCTTGTAGTTCTCTGAAACAACAATAGGCTTTATTCGGGGATAAAGGACGCCCAAATATTCTCCCCCTTCTTGATATCTGTCCATGGCCAGCAAAGTGGGTGGGAACTTTTCAGGGGAGGGATGCTCAAAGAGGTGGACTTTCCAATGCTCCAACCCATGGGGCGGATACGGGTTGTGCGTGATCCGAAGTAAAAACTTTTCTCCGGTATCCGCGATTATCACCTTGCTATACTTTCTATTTTTTGACGAGAGTGCAATTTTAAGTGTCTGGTTTGACACCGTTGCAGTTCCTTTTTTCCAACTCTCAACGAAAATCTCTCGCGGCGGGACGAAGGTGTTATTCTCCAGTACCGACGTCGGCGGCGTCTGTGCGATCGTTGAACCCATGCAGACCAATATTAGTAATAGTATTTGTTTCATATATGCCCTGTTTCTAATAGATGCTTTACTTGCGAATGGATTTGTACAACCGCTCCAGTGTACGATTTATTTGTTCTGAACCATTGATGGTCCGACTTCCTTTCTCAAACTCAGACAGATGGTACCGCGAACCGTCTCTCAGTCTGAAAGCCATCGTAGATGGCGGCGGCGCAGCCGCAAGTTTCGCGGAGAGCTAACCGGCGAGGCGAAAGTCCTCGCCGCTCTGCGAGGGGCGAAGCCCTAGAAGAGTTATCTATAGCCGGATCTACCCCAGTGATCACAGAGACCATGAAGACTGAACAGCTAAACGACGAACAATAATACAGTTACGTTCCGCATTCTTCCTGAAGAACCTGAGTTCCCTCCGTGAAAACGATGCTCCGTCGCTTGAATGTCTCACTGTGTCGCGTGGATCGACGACGCAGTCACGTGAATGCCTGGCGGGGACACGTGAACCAATGGCAATTTCACGTGAAAAAATGACTTTTTCACGTGACAATGCGGCATTGTCACGTGACATTGGAGCCGGAGAGCGTGGAAGATCGGGTGGATCACGTGACAGAAGGTTGGGTTCACGCGTTCGAGAGGTAGTTTCCCGTGGTCGGGGCAGATATTCGCGCTACATCGAGGATCTATACCGTGGAACGGATAGACATTCGCGTTACATCGACAAAATATTCCGTGCTCCCGGCTTAGGATATCGTGACGCTGGATCCGAATAGTCGAAGGAAATTGTCCGAAGAGCGATTGGCGATCTCTTTCTGGCTGACATTGTGAAGTTCGGCGAGAAAGGCGGCGGTGTGGGTGACAAAGGCTGGTTCATTGCGCTTGCCGCGTATTGGGACAGGCGTGAGGAATGGACAATCAGTCTCGATCAGCAGCCGGTCCAGCGGGACGACGCGTGCCGACTCGCGCAGGTTTTCAGCCTTCTTAAACGTAACGTTCCCGGCGAACGAGATCAGAAAGCCGATCTTCATCAGGGCCGATGCCATCTCAGGCGTGCCGCCGAAACAATGCATGATCCCGCGAAAGCCGTCATACGAGCATTCCTCAGTAAGGATCTCGACAGTTTCATCGTCGGCGTCGCGGCTATGGATAATGATCGGCAGGTTGAGCGAACGGGCAGTGCGGATCTGTCGTCGAAAAACATCTATCTGCACATCGCGCGGGCTGTGGTCGTAGTAGTAGTCGAGGCCGATCTCGCCCCATGCGATAACCTTTGGCGAGGACCGCACGAGGCCGATCAGGTGATCTTCGGCTTTGTCGTCGTACAGTTTTGCGTCGTGCGGGTGGACGCCGACCGAGGCGTAGACATTTTCGTAACGTTCGGCAACAGCGACGGCTCTTTCAAAATCGTCCGAGTGCGGGTCACCGGTGCCGATATTCAGCATCGCCGCAACGCCGGCATCCCTGGCCCGCTGAACAACCTCATCCCGATCGCCATCGAACTGTTCGCCGTCAATATGGCAATGAGAATCGATAAACATTTAACCTGCGTTATTCCGTTATCTGAATTGATTTGAGATATCTATCCGCGATCGCGTCGAAATCGAGCTTTTTTTCAGTGACAACTTCAAGGTCATCCTTCGTCATTCCGACCAATGCTTCATACGTCGCAAACTCATTGACCACTATATGGGATCGAACTCGACCTCCATCTTTTAGTCGAACGTTGTAATCGTGGAACAAAAAACCTTCAGAGGTACTACCTGCCCATAGAACAGCTTTTTCAACGTCTCCGAATATGTTCTTCAAAATGAATTCGTGCGCTTCAAATGCATTCTCGATCGTATATGGATTGAATGTGTCCATGTGGTCCCTCACGGAAATCAAAAAACGAATTCCGCGGATCTCACAGTTAAAACCGTGGACCTTGATCGGCCGGGGTTTATCTTGAAATGATTTGACAGTCTTGACGAGATCGCATGGAACGATCGCCTGTATCCTTGCCTCGCTCGAATGAAAATCTCGCCATTTCCAATCAACCGCCGCTTGCGCACTGACGAGGGTAAAGCTTGATAGAATAATAAGTAATATCCTTACAATCCGCATATTATTTCAGCCTCGCACCTAGCTTAACGTCTTCTAAAAAAGTGGCGATCGCCGGTGTGTCCTCTTCCGTCAGCGATGCGGCACAGATCATGCCTTGCGACTCCAGGCCGCGCATCTTTCGGGGTTTTAGGTTTGCGACGACTACTACTTTGCGGCCGATCAGCTTTTCCGGGTCGTAGTATTCCGCAAGGCCCGCCAGGATCTGACGTGGCTTTTCTTCACCGAGGTCTACTTCAAACCGCAGCAGCTTATCGGCATTCGGGACCGGCTCGGCCACCTTGATCTCGCCGACCCGCAGTTCGACCTTGATAAAATCATCGATGGTGATGTAGTTATCTGCCTCGGCCTCAACTGCCGCAGGCTTGTCGGTTTCGGCAGGGGTGGTTTGTTCGCTCACGGCGCCACCGCTTCCCTGCTTTTCAGCATCCGCGTTTAGTTCATTCATAACTTTGTTCTTGTCGATCCGCGGAAAAACGCCGATGGTCTCGCCGATGCGGGTCCCTGACGCTAGCTCACCCCATTTTAGTTCCGATGGATCGATGCTCGCGATATCTTCGCTCAACCCTATTTGGCTATAAATGCCTTTCGCGGCCGCAGGCATAACAGGATACAGCATTATGCTCAGCCATCTGAGCGTCTCGGTGGCACGGTACAGAACCGCGTTGAGCGTCTCTGCCTGTTTGTCGTCCTTTATCAGCTCCCAGGGTTTTGCGTCCGAGATGAGTTTGTCGACGCGGGCAATGACGCTCCAAACGGTCTCTAGGCCCTGGCTGAACTCGTAATTATCAAAACGCCTTAGAAACTCGTCGCGGGCGTGCTCGATAACCGAAACGAGGTCCTGGCCGTCGGGGTCTATGCCGGCACGCCGCGCCTGGATGTAATTTTCCTCGGCGATCTTTCCATCGGGTACCAAACCTTCGCGGTATTTGGTCACCATTGAAAAGGTGCGGCTCGCCAGGTTGCCAAGTCCGCTGGCGAGGTCGGCATTTACTCTCTCGATAAGGTTTTCGTAACCAAACCTTCCATCCTGTCCGAACACCATGTCCCGCAAAAGAAAATATCGAAGAGAGTCGACTTGAAAGTGTTTGTGCAGGGCGTCGATCTCGATAACGTTGCCGATGGTCTTGCCCATTTTGCGCCCGTCGGCGTCGAGCCACATTCCGTGTGCGTAGACCATTTTGGGCAGATCCAAGCCCGCAGCGTGCAGAAATGAGAACCAGTAGATAGTGTGAAAACGCAGGATGTCCTTACCGACGATATGCACCGCGTTTGGCCAGTATTTGTCAAAACCGATCGATTCCCTTTCCTTGTTGCCGTAGCCGATAGCGGTGATGTAGTTCGACAGGGCGTCGAGCCACACGTACATAACGTGCTTTTCGTCGCCCGGTACGGGCACGCCCCACGAAACCGAACTTTTGAGCCGCGTTATCGAGAGGTCCAGCAGGCCTCGCCGTATGAACGCGAGGACCTCGTTTCGACGCCCTTCGGGACGGACGAGGGCCTCGTCCTTTTCGATCGTCTCGATCAAAAACTCGTCGTAATCCGAGAGCCGGAAAAAGTAGCCTTCCTCAGCCACTTTATCGAGCGGCCGTTCATGGATCAGGCAATTCGGGACATCGGAACCGTCGGGCGTGTGGTATTGCTCCTCTGTTTTATATTCCGCACAGGGAGCGCAAAACCAGCCTTCGTAAAACCCCTTGTAGATCGCGTCGTTTCCCTTTGGGGTCTTGTTTTTAGCGATCTGATGCCAAAGATGCTGGACGCCCTCATAATGAAAGGGTTCGGTCGTCCGCATAAAAACATCGTATCCGCCATTTTCGGTATCCAGGCCGAAATCGTGGAACATCCGCTTTAGTTCACCGGATATAAAATCGGCCTGCTCCTTTGGTGTTCGGTTGTTACGCTCGGCCGCCCGCTGGATGTTTATGCCATGCTCATCGGTGCCCGTCAGAAAGTATGTATCGAAACCACGCTGTCGCTTTTGGCGCTGCACCACGTCCGCCACGACCGTTGAATAGAGATGGCCAAGGTGCGGCAAGCTGTTGGCGTAATATATAGGGGTTGTTATGTAAAAGGATGCCATGCGAAAAAAACTAAAGTGTAACGTGCTCCCGGGCAATTATCCACACGTTACACCCTTTCTATCATTCTCAATACTTTGTATTCGGTCGGGGTTGGCAAGCCCGGTCGCGCCGGTCAAGCGACACCCGCACGACTCTAACCTTTGATCAGCGACATTGCCTCGGCACGTGTCCTCGGGTCCTTTCTAAATCCGCCGAGCACCGCCGAAGTGATCGTGATCGCGCCGGGCTTTTTGACACCTCTGAGCGTCATACATGTATGCTCAGCCTCGATGACCACCATCACCCCTATGGGGTCCAGCCTGTCGAAAAGCGTTTGAGCGATCTGCTGAGTCAGCCGTTCCTGCACCTGCAGGCGCCGTGCAAATACCTCGGCGATCCGCGCGAGCTTTGATAGTCCGATGATGCGTCCGTTTTTCGGTATATAGGCGATGTGGCATTTGCCGACAAATGGTGCAAGATGATGCTCGCAAACGGACGCGATCGATATATCCTTGACGATCACCATCTCGTCGTGCGAGTCACCCGGCAGCGGCACGATGTGTTCGTTGGCGTCGATCCACATCCCCTCGGTCAACTCCGCGTAGAAGTCCGCAACTCGTTCCGGAGTCTTTTTCAGGCCGTCTCGGTCCGGGTCCTCGCCGATCCCCTCAAGCATCATTCGAACTCCGGCCGCGATCTTTCCAAGATCGACCTTTTTGATCACTTTATCTTCCATAATGTTTCGATCTCAAGGTTTCGAGTTTAGCTTTTTTGGTTTCAAAGCAAAAGCATCACCCCTCGCCGGACGGCAGCCGTGTTTTGCTAACCGCGGGGCTGAACATCTATAATTACCGTTTATTTCATAACGTTTGACACGACCCTATATGACTATACTTGAGATCCAGACCGAACTCCGCGAACTCATCCGGGTTACGGCTGCATCGGAATTCGGAATCGACCTTGACGTCATCGTTTCCGAGACGCCGCCCAAAACCGAACTTGGAGATATCGCATTTCCTATAGCGTTCGACCTGGCAAAGCGGATCAAACAGGCGACCGGCGAAAAGCGTAACCCGCGTGAGATCGCCGAGACCATGAAAGACGATCTCGAAAAACTTTCTTTCGTACACAAGGTCGATGTTGCCGGTGCCGGTTACATTAATGTTTTTCTCGACCGTGCAGCGTTTCTTTCGGATAACGCTGCGGCCGACCCTTTGCCGAATGCTAATCGTTCCGACTCGCCCAAGGTCTGCGTTGAGCACACCTCTGTCAATCCCAACAAGTCGGCTCACATCGGCCATGTACGTAACGCCGTGCTTGGCGACACGTTTCAACGGATCCTCCGTTCGACCGGAAAGCCGGTCGAGATCCAATATTACATCGACAACACGGGCGTTCAGGTAGCGGATGTCGTGGTCGGTTTTATCTACATGGAAGATCGTGATCTGGCCTCGATCAAAGCCCTCGACGCAGAACTCACCGCGGCCGGGCGAACATTCGACTTTTACTGTTGGGATCTGTACGCGAAGGTCGGAGCAGCCTACGAGGCCGATAGCGAACTAAAAGCAAAGCGTGCCGAAGTTCTGCACCTGATAGAGGTGGGCGGTAACGACACGTCGGAGCTCGCCGATTATGTTGTTACGCGTAACGTTCAATGCATTCTGGCGACGATGGAGCGCCTGTCGATCAGGTACGACCTGCTGCCTCGCGAATCCGAGATACTTCATCTCCATTTTTGGGATAAGGCTTTTGAGCAAATGAAACAGCTCGGTGTCATCCACTACCAGACGGAGGGCAGCCACGCCGGCTGTTGGGTCATGCCTTTCGAGTCGCACTCAGGCACCGACGAACACGAGACCGATAAGATCCTGGTACGGTCCAATGGTACTATTACCTACACGGGCAAGGACATCGCTTATCAGATGTGGAAACTCGGCATACTCGGCCTCGATTTTAATTATCGTCGTTTTCACAAATATGCGGACGGCCGGGACGTATGGATCAGTACTGCGGAGCCATCCGGCGACAACGCGGATCTACCCGACTTCGGCGGCGGCGAGAAGATCTATAATGTGATCGATTCTCGTCAGTCATACCCGCAGGACATTGTTAAAAAAGGGGTGGCGGCTATCTCACCGGAACGCGGTGAGAGTGCCAGCATTCATCTCTCATATGAGATGGTCGCCCTCTCACCGGCCGCAGCTGAGGAGTTGGGTTTCAAACTCTCCGATGCCGATCGCAAGCGGCCGTTTATCGAGATGAGCGGCCGCAAGGGGTTGGGGGTTAAAGCTGATGACCTCATCGACCGCCTCGAAGCCAAAGCTCTTGCCGAGGTCGAGTCGCGGCACCCGGAGTCGGCCGAGGACGAAAAGCGGCACATCGCTCACCAGATCGCCGTAGGTGCACTTCGGTATTTTTTGCTTAAGTTCACCCGTAATACTGTTATAGTTTTCGATTTTAATGAAGCCCTGTCGTTCGAAGGTGAAACGGGCTGCTTCTGTCAGTATTCGGCTGTGCGGGCTAATTCTATTTTCAGGAAACTAGCCGAAAAGGGCGAAACGCTGGACGCCTGCTACGCCAGACTGTCTGACCGTGATTCCGTTGAAGCGATCTTCGCTTCTGATCAGGGAGATGATATCTGGTCGATGGCTGCTCTGGCTTCGCGCCTGCAAGAGGTCGTCGCACAGGCGGCGGCGGCCAACGAACCCGCCATTCTTGCAAAGTACACATTTAGTTTAGCCAAGGGTTTCAACCTCTTTTACCACAATCACAAGATCCTGAGCGAAGCGGATGACGTAAAACGTGCCGTTCTCATCGTAGTTGCAGATATGACGCGGCAGGCGTTGACCTCCGCCCTGGACACGCTTGGCATTCAGGTCCCTGAGAAAATGTAATGCAGCGTATCAATACCTGTATCGCTACTGCTATTGCAAAAACCACCAACGAAATTTAGAGTTGAAGTCTTGTTAACCTAAACGCATATGTTGATCGTAATGAGAGCGGACGCATCGCAGTCCGAAATAGATAAGGTCTTGGAAGTGATCGACTCGCTCGGCTATCGCGGCCAGGCGTTGGATGGCGAAACTCGGACCGCCATCGGAGTCACGGGAAATAGGTTCTATCGATCCCGCACATTTTGAGAACTTGCCCGGCGTAGCCGACGCTATCAGGGTTACGCAATCGTACAAGCTTATATCGCGAAACCACCAGGATCGTAAATCGGTCATCAATGTCGGCAACGCTACGATCGGCGGCGATGACCTTGCGATCATACGGGTCCATGCGCCCTTGACTCGCGTGAACAGGTTTTCGCTGCCGCCGAGACTGTGGCTGATTGCGGTGCACGTTTCTTTTGCGGATGCGCTTTCAAACCGCGTACATCGCCATATGCTTTTCAAGGTTTAGGACTGATCGTTGAGGTCCATCCTGCTCCGGAACAAGCACTCTATGACGGGGCCCAGGCGTTAACGCCATCTCAGTTCATTCAATTGGTTGGGCAGGTCCGTGCTATCCGCGAGATTGTAAACGAGCCGGCCGTTGTCCTATGCGAGGGAACTACTCCGTAAGCACAGCGTTTTATATTTGAAGAGACGAAAAATCCGCGCTTGTCCCGAAACCCGCGCGGATCTTCCTTCTCTCTCGTTTGGCAGCCTTTTGCCTATTTTGCCAAACGGAGCTTCATCAAACCATAGAACTGTATATAGCAGCTGATCATTGACGCCAGGATCAGAAATGTCATCGGCATCGATCGTAACGCGTCCGGCAACACCACTCCCAGGCTCTGTTTGAACGCCACACCGAGCAGCACTCCAAACAATGCGATCGACCCACGGCCTATTAGCCAGCTGGCGAATGGAGGTTTATCGATTTCGGACGGCAGGCTGTAGGGCAGCACAAGGACCATCGACATTGTAATCGCCATGACGATTCCTTCGATCGACAGCAGTTCGAACGAACGACCGTATTCGAGTGCCAGAAAGAACAGCACAAAGGTCGTGTCGACTGAGCACCTTCCGCCGTAAGCATCTAATTTGCGCGTATCTGATGTGTCTTTCATTTCTTGAAATGTAGGTAATTATTTTCCGTCGCCCCGGTTGCTGAATTGCTGGTATGCGACGCGAAAGAGTTCGGAGAGAGCGTTGGCCGTTTCAGGAGTGAGTTTCTTGTCGGCTCGTAAATGAGCTTCGACAATTTCGGGCGTGGCCTCGTGTGGGTAATAGATCACAGGTTCTACCTCACCGGCCGAGTGCTTTTTCATCAACCGGTCTACCGGCATATCGAGCCACTGGGTGAGGCGGGCGATATTGTCCGCGTCCGGACGGCCCGTACCGTTCTCGATACGCGAAAGGGTTGACGCCGAAACCTCGGTTACATCTGCGACATCGCGCAAACTTAGTTTGAGTTCCTCACGACGCCTTTTGATAGCTCGTCCGAGTTCGGCGGTGCTGATCAAACTTTCATTTTTGAATCCCATAATGTTGTTCTCCTTATCCAAACGTTCAGTGCCATAGCTGCACTTTCCATTTCACGGATAAAACATAACATACCGTTTTTTTAAATGCAACACTTTGTTTCGCACTTGCAACAAAGATATTTCTGTGGTACGTTGTTGCACAGTTGCAACACCTTTTAAATGCAGCTTTGACAATCACACAACACTGAGTCGCGAGGAAGCCTGGCCTTGACGGCGAACAGAACTCGACCTGCTCGAAAGCTTAACCGGAATCAGGCGATCCGGTGCGAAAAGCCGCAGCATGGCCGAGTCAGCATACAACGGAGACAAAATGAAAAACAATAGACAGATCGAAACGACGACATCAAACCAGCAGGATGGAGCACAGAGCAACGTTCTTAACTTTTCAACTACACTTAGACAACTGCGCAAAACTGTAGATCCGCACCTTGTGCGTCAACGTGCCGGCCGCCGTGATCATAACGGCAATGTTCAAATGGTGGAATATGTCGAATGGCATACGGTGGCGGATATTCTCGACGAAACAGCTCCTAATTGGGCTCACAGCATCAAGAGCATTTCGCCGATCGGCGATATCATCACTGTTACCGTTGCGATCTCGATCGACGGTGTCACGCGTGAGGGCATTGGCACCGGCAAAGCGATAAGCGAAACTGGGATCAAAAAAGCGGAGCACGACGCTCTCAAACGAGCAGCCGTCAAGTTTGGCATTGCACGGGAACTGTACAAACGCGAATTTGACTCTATCGATCAGGACGACAAGACATCCGTTGACGGGCCGGGTCCGTATCGGGCCGTCGCCCAGAGCTTGGGCGATATGATCACCAGCAAACAACTGGCGATGATCCGGGCGATCGGGCGCGAGGCAGATCTGGACGTTGAGAATGAGTGTACAAAGATGATGAGTTGCCGTATTGACGAACTTTCAAAACGTGCAGCGTCCGAACTTATCGAACATCTTCAGAGCACAAAGCAGATTGCCGCCGTTGCCATCC
>JBBQGO010000060.1:0-10098 GCA_038323125.1 Pyrinomonadales bacterium | reverse complement strand
TAATGCAGGATATCTCATCAGAACTCTTTGCATCGTCAAACACGGTTATCGAATGTACCATATCTTGGTGGCAATGGCGGCATGACGCCTCAGCCACCCGACGGTTGCCCTCGGTGATCTGAATGGGCTCGTGGAAACCGCCGAGCGTAAAATAATACGAATGCCAGAAACCGTTTGACGCCTTGACGTAATATTTGCCGAAAAAATCGTGCGGGGTATGACAGTCGTTGCAAGTAGCGGCGGTGTGATGACTGGCCTTTTGCCATCCATTGAATTGCTCATTCATGATATGGCAATTTGCACATGCGCCGGGGTCGTTGCTCATGTACGAGGCCCCTTTGCCATACCAAAATGTGAACAGCCCGACCCCGACGGCCAGGCCGAGCCCGATCCCCGCAACCGCCAGTTTCAGCGCATAGAAACTCATAAAATCAACTCTATCGTAGAGCAGATTCGGCTTTATACAAAATTTATGCTCTTCTGCGAAACTGTTTGGACACGCTCAACAGCCTCTCCGCTCACTGGTTGCAGGATGGGTAAACTACAGCGGTTCGGCATAAAAATCGCCCGAACGATTTGAAAGCATTGCGTGCATTGACAACGCCGGAGCGTCAGACCGGTACGATGCCGAGGGGATCATTAAGCTGCAGGTGTTACGCCTGAGACTTCCTAATATGGGTAATTATCTTGGACAGTATAAACGAATTGTTTATACTGTTTAAGTGATAAGGTCTTTCGCGAGCGCCGAAACCGAGCGATTTTATACAGCGGGCCGATCCAGGCGTTTTGCTGCCGATATTACGAAGCGGGCCGCGATGAGACTTATTCAGCTCGCTGCCGCAACACAGATCGATGATCTGAGATTTCCAGCATCTAATCGATTGGAAGCGTTAAAAGGCGATCGCAAAGGCCAATGGAGCATAAGGATCAACGACCAATGGCGGGTGTGTTTTCGATTCTCGGACGGCGATGCATTTGACGTTGAGATCGTTGATTATCACTAAGAAGAAACCAGCTATGACCAAGAATGCTTTACCAACAATTCATCCGGGTGAGTTCCTTACCGAAATACTTGACGAACTGGAAATATCGCAGGCCAGCTTTTCGCGAAAGATCGGTGTTGCACCTATGCGTATCTCACACGTTGTAAACGGAATGCGGCCCGTAACCGCTGAGTTAGCGTTGCTGTTTGGGCAGGCGTTTGGTCAGTCGCCGCAGTACTGGATGAATCTCCAGGCAGCCTACGACCTTCGGGTTGCGGAAAAGAAAATTGGCGATCGGCTAAGTACTATGACTGAACTGACCCATGCTTAGGATATGACGTGGAACTTGTATTGGAGGCGGCGGATTTTGAAGACCTGTTCAGATACATGATAGGGAATGAGCTATGAGAGGTCGATCATAGCGAGAAGGTTCACTAATTCATCAGGGAGCGGCTGGGTGAATTCCATTTTCTCCGCGTTCTGTGGATGAGTAAACGAGAGTTTTTCTGCGTGCAGAAAAAATCTGCCCAGAGAATTAACTGCATTGCGTATATTTATGTCGGAGATCGTGTTATCGCGGCCCTCGTTATAGATCTCGTCACCGACGACCGGATGATTGATATATGCGGTGTGCACACGTATCTGGTGTGTGCGGCCCGTCTTGATCTCGACGTCGAGCAGCGTGAACTTAGCGAAACGCTGCCGCACCTTCCACAGCGAGAGGGCTGTTCGGCCGTGCGTCGCCACCTTCATACGCAGGCGGTTGTGTTTGTTGCGGCCGATCAGAGCCTCGATTCGTCCACTGTTACGCTCGGGTGATCCGTGGACAAGTGCGAGATAGCTCTTGAACACTTGCCGCTCGCGAAACTGTTCAGAAAGGGCCTCGTGGACCTCGACCGTTTTTGCGACCACGATGAGGCCCGACGTGTCTTTATCAAGTCGGTGAACGATGCCGACCCTGTCAGATCCGACCTCGGCGGCAGGTGCATCAACTCCACCGGCATCGTTACCGGCTGACGCCGGCCCCCCCTCTGCTCTGAAACGGTATGCGATCGCGTTTGCCAGTGTGCCGCTTTGAACGCCTGCCCCCGGGTGAACCACCATTCCGTCCGTCTTGTTGATCACGGCAAGGTACTCGTCCTCAAAAACGATGTCGAGCGGGATGTCTTCGGGCTCGAACCGGGTGACGGGCAGCTCGGTCAGCTCAACCTCGATCTCATCCCCTTCGCGCAGCCTGTAGGACGGCTTTACAGGCTTGTCGTTGACGAGAACGTCTTCGCCATCGATCAGGCGCTGAAGCCGCGATCGCGACCAGCCTTCGATGGCGTCGGCGAGGAAAGCGTCGAGGCGCTTGCCCGCCTGGCCTGCTTCGATCTGAAATGTAAGAGGCGAAGATTCTTCAATCACTTGGTATGGTTGGAGGCTCGGCTGCGATCTTTCGAAGACGCATTACCATGAAAACAATCGAACCCGCGGCGACGAGCAAGCTTATTGACTGTGAGGTAGAAAGGCCGGTCGCGGTCGTGATCCCAAATAGATCACCTCGCGGATCGTCGCGTATAAATTCGATCAGAAAGCGGAAGATGGAATAAATGATCCCGTAGGCTATCAGTATCTGGCCGTCGAACTTCTTGTGCCGGTGCAGCCAGACCAGGAGACCAAAGATCGCGAGCATAGTAAACGATTCGATCAACTGCGTCGGATGGAGGAACAGGTCGCTGCCGTCCGGGCCCACGACGGGCACACCAGTATACTCATGCCCGGCATCAGAGAAATGCACACCCCAGATATGATCGGTTGGTTTACCCCAGCAGCAGCCGGCCGCAAAACAACCCTGCCGGCCAAATGCCTGTCCCAGTGCCACCCCCGGTGCAAAGGCATCCGCAACCTTCCAAAAAGGGAGTTTGTACAAATTCACCAACAGTACGACAGCAAAGAACCCGCCCAAAAGGCCGCCATAGAAAACCCCGCCGGAACGCAAAAAATCGAGGGATAGTATGTTGACGTTCTCCTCGACGAACAACATCAGCACTTTAGAACCGACCAACCCGCCGACGAGCACCCATAGGCCAAGATCGTAGATGCGTTCGCGGGGCAATCCATCTCGAGCTGCGAGCCGCGATGTGGTGAACAGGGCAAGCAGCATCCCGACGGCCAAAAAGATGCCATAAGTCGTGACCGGAAAATCGCCTATTCGAAAAAGTTCAGGATACATGAGGTTAAGTAGTCAGAAGCCGGAAGCCAGTAGTCAGAATTCAGAATTCAGAATTCAGAATTCAGATTGACCTCCTGTCCCGAATTTTCTGCATGTAGCTTGTCAGCATCTTGCCGACCTCTTCCAGATTCAACATCAGTTGTTCCGTATTGCCATAATTCAGATCACTTACAAGGAGTAACGACATTCTTCTAAAGAACCCTGTGCGATGTTGTAAAAGCGTAACTTGTCCGGACTACTTGTTTTCCTAAACCCTTCAGCAAAGTTCGCGGGAATCGAAACCGCAGCCCGGCGGAGTTGAGACGTCAAGCCAAATAGCTCATGCTTAGGAAAGCTCTCCGTAAGTCGGTAATCTCCAACACAAAAGCATGGGATTTTTTCCATAAATCGATATCCTGGAAACTTTTAGCAAACATCAAATTTATCGACTCTCAAGCTCATGGGATGTGACCGTCCTGCCGTTCTCGCTTCGGACCTCTCACTTCCGACTACTGTCTCCTCGCTCCTGACTTCTATCTTCTGACTTCTGACTTCCGATTTCTGACTTCTTACGAACAAACATATCGATGATCATCAACCCGGCGCCGATGCAGATCGCGGCGTCGGCCACATTGAACGTCGGATAGTGCCAGGTGCCAAACTGCACGTCTATGAAATCTACAACGAAGCCGAGACGCAGCCGATCCGTAACGTTGCCCGCGATGCCGGCGAGAAGGAGTGCCAGAGCACCCATTATCCTGTCGTCGCTGCGCGGCGTCCGCCAAAAGAAATAGAGCACCAGCGTGCCCGCAATGATCGCGACTGCCGACAAGCCCCAGCGGCCCGCGTCACCGTGGTCGTCGAGCATCGAGAATGCGACGCCTGTATTCTGTGCGTACGCAAAGTCGAGGAACCCGTCGATCACCGAGATGTCGTTGCCCGAGCGAAGGGTCCGGACGGCCCAAGCCTTGGTGGCCTGGTCGATCATAACGACCCCGCCGGCTATCACCAGGTAGGCCAGTTTCCAGAGTAAGTCTTTCCTGGTCAATTTATTTCGTCCTTCGTCCGCCTCGACGCCGCTTCGACAACCGATCGCCACAATTCCAAAAACTTCGGCCGCACAAATTCATTCAACGAGTCGGCAAACACGGCGTCTAACTCTTTCAGCTTGATCAACTCCTGAACATCGGCGAGGTCTTTGAGGCGGTCACCCGCCGTGATTCCCGATGCCAGTTTTAGTTCGATGAGTTTTTCGAGTGATAGGGTGCTAATGCCGTCGATCATGACCGCTGTCTCAGCCGGGTCGGGGAAACGTACAGGTTTTGGTTTACCGTCGCCGGGATATTCGCCCGAGACGATCACCTCGACCGGAACATTCTCAGCAGTGGTGCGATATTTCTTTGTCGCACCCTCAAATGCGGGACGATATCCCAGCCCGACGAGATTGTCGCGAAACGCCTCCAGGCCGGTGCGGCTGAGCAGGATATCAATATCGTGTGTGAAGCGTTGATAGCCGTGTTGATTTAACGCCACCGCACCGATGACGGCGTACGCGATCTCATGGCGGTCCAGATCCTCGGCGAGCCGTTTAAGTGTGTCGTTCAGCATACCCGTCCCGCTAAAAAATCTGAGGCCCTCTGCGTAAGCCGCGGTTGGAGAGGATATCAGGGTTTCAAAATCCACGGCCATCAATTATTCAGTATACGGAAAAACCGATTTTGGTGCTTTATACATGCCGACCCAATCGAGGTAACACACATCCGTACAGACGATCGCATAGGTAACGACTCGCCACTTGCCGCCCCTCTTATTGAGTAAGGCAAAGGAATTGTTGTCGAACATATCTGCCTCTTTTTCTTCCTGATACGGTGTGCCGCTATAGTCCGGCTGTCCGCCCTCAGGCGTTTGCGGTTCGCCGCCAACGAATGCCCAGTTGCCGACGACGCGAAAATGATCTGCGACGAACATTACCTTTTGTTTAAATTCCTTTTCTGCGGGGACGCGAAGAGCGGCGAGTATAGCCTTTCGTTCAGCCGACTCCTTCGCCGGCGAGGTTACCGACTGTGCAGCCGCGAGTGACGAAAACGCGAAGATAAAAATTACGGACAAGAGTGTTGTCTTAAGCATAGAATGCCTTATTTATAAGATCTTATCTAGAGCCTCGGCACAGCGTTCGCAGACGGTTGGGTATTTATCAAATTCACCAACGCGGACCGAATAGTTCCAACAGCGTTCGCATTTCTCACCATCCGCCTTTTGTATCTCGACCGCCGTTGCCTCACCCTCGTGAACCTCGACCTGCGACACGATAAAGAAGTATCGCAATTGATCGTAGTAGTCGAGCAGCAAGCGGGTTGTGGCCTTGTCGGTCGTGAGCACTACCTTGGCCTCGAGCGATGAGCCGATCTGTTTGCCGTTACGGGCTGTTTCCAACGCCTTTAGCACCTCGTCACGCAGCGTGAAGATGCGTTCCCATGTGGCCGCAAGCTCAGCGTCGCCCTTGCCTTCTACAACCGGAAACTCGGCGATATGGACCGACGGCACCGTACGTGCGGGCAGATTCTCCCACGCTTCGTCTGATGTGAACGCGAGGATCGGCGATAGAAGGCGGCAGAGCGAATCAGCGATACGGTAAAGAGCGGTCTGAGCCGAACGCCTCGCCTCTGACCGCGGAGCGAGTATGTAAAGCCGGTCCTTGATGATATCGAAATAGCGTGCGGACAACGTAACCGTGCAAAAATTGTAAAGGGCGTGATAGGCGGCCTGAAAATCATACGCCTCGTACGCAGCAAGCACCTTTGCCGTTACATCGTCGAGGCCGACCAACGCCCATCGATCGATCTCGGCCATACGCTCCATTGGAACGGAGTCCGTTTCAGGGTCGAATCCAGAGAGGTTGCTAAGCGCGTAACGCAGCGTGTTGCGCATCTTGCGATAGGCATCGACCACGCGCAGCAGGATCTCGTCCGAGCATCGCATGTCCTCGGTATAATCCACCGCCGCAGCCCACAGCCGCAGGATCTCGGCACCGGACCTGTCAATTATCTCGTGAGGCGACGTGACGTTGCCGATGGATTTGCTCTGCTTCTTGCCTTCGCCGTCGACGACCCAGCCATGTGTGATCACACGCTTGTAGGGTGCCGTGTCGTGTGCCGCGAGGCCGCACATCAGGCTCGAATTGAACCAGCCCCGAAACTGGTCGCCGCCCTCCAGGTAGACATCGGCAGGAAACCGTAGCGTGTCGCCGCGCGTTTCCAGTACCGCGACGCAGCTCGAACCTGAGTCGAACCATACGTCGAGAATATCCGTCTCCTTTCTAAAATCTGCTCCGCAGCATTTCACGCAGGCGTAGCCATCGGGCAGTAGCTCGCTCTCGGTGCGTGCATACCAGGCATCGGAGGTCTCGGCGGCAAAGATGTCCGCCACGTGATCTACGATCTTCGGGTCGGCAACCGCCTCTTCACAGCCCCTACAATAGAACACCGGGATCGGCACGCCCCAGGACCTCTGCCGCGAGACGCACCAGTCGGGCCGGCCCCTGAACATGTTTCGCATGCGGTCGGCACCCCAAGCGGGCAGCCAATCGACCGATGCTACCTCGTCCAGGGCCTTTGCACGAAGCGAGGCAGTGCCGCCCGCGGCCTCATCCATCGAGATGAACCATTGGGGCGTGGCACGAAAGATCACAGGATTCTTACATCGCCAGCAATGTGGATAGCGGTGCTGATATTTTTCCGAAAAGAGCAACGCGCCGCTCTCACGCAAAAAAGTAACGATCTTTGCATTTGCCGTAAAGATGTCTTCACCCGCCCAATGTTCGACCTCAGGAGTAAAGCGGCCCGCGGCGTCTACGGGTGCGTAAACATCGAGCCCGTATTGTTTTACGATATGAAAATCGTCCGCACCGTGGCCCGGTGCCGTGTGGACGCAGCCTGTACCGGACTTACCCGCAGATTTGTTTTCAAACCGCACATCGAGCTCGACCTCTGCGTCAGCTTCGCCAAGAGTGACGTGGTCGCCATTCATAATTAGCGACGGTCGGTCGAGCCATGCGTGACGGGCTTCCATACGATCGAGCACAGACCCCTTGAACCGCGCGAGCTCCTCGTACTCAGCAAAACCGCACGTCTCGGTAAACGCTCCGCTCAGCTCGGACGCGACGATATAAACCTCACCGTTGGACGCCTCAATGGCAGAATAGTCAAAATCGGGGTGGACCGTGATGCCGAGATTGGCGGGCAGGGTCCAGGGGGTGGTTGTCCAGATGACGATGAACACATTCTTATCCGCGAGCGCCGGATCGATGCCGGCCGGGTCGGATCTCAACGGAAACTTGACGTAGACAGACGGCGAAACGTGATCACGGTACTCGACCTCGGCCTCGGCGAGCGCTGTCTGGTCGTGTATGCACCAATAGACAGGCCGCAGCCCCTTGTAAACGTAGCCGCGATCGAGGAACGTGCCGAACAGCCGTGCCGTCGACGATTCGTATTCGGCCGACATCGTTAGATAAGGCGTGGCCCACTCGCCAAGGATGCCAAGCCGCGAAAAATCGCGTGTCTGGTTGGTCATCGCCTTGCCGGCATGTTCGCGGCAAATACGCCTAAACGATGCCACCGGCAGGTTTGCCTTGTTCTTGCCCTTTTCGGCCAGCATTTTCTCGACAAACGTCTCGATCGGCAGCCCGTGACAGTCGTAACCGGGCACATACGGCGCCTCGAATCCCATCATCGAACGCGTTTTGACCACAAAATCCTTGAGGATCTTATTAAGCGCCGTGCCGATGTGGATATCGGCATTTGCGTAAGGCGGGCCGTCGTGGAGAACAAACTTCTCACGCCCCTTTCGGGCCTCCATCACACGCTCGTAAAGCCCCATCTCATTCCACTTTTTCAGACGCGCCGGCTCGCTCTGACCGAGATTTGCCTTTTGAGCAAAATCGGTCTTCGGCAGGTTGATCGTCTTTTTCAGATCCAAAGGTTCGGTCATATTAAGCCAGTGGTCGGTCGTGAGTATTCCGCAGCCGTTTTGTTCGTGATTTATCAGCCGCGGCTCCGACATATAAAAACTCAAATTTTAACATTTATAGCAGCAAATTCTCACTCGGCGGCCCGCATTCCCAACTCGAAGAACAATAAGGGCCCTTGCTGTCGCACGCTCTCCACACGCAGGGACACTATTACCGTCCGGAAAGAGTCCGCTCCTATCGCGAAGAGTCCCGCGTCTTTCTGAGTCGGCGACATATTTTCTCGAGATAAAATGATCGTTTCTCGCGCCGCAAAGGGTTTTTCGCGCGCTGACAACTGGTTTTTCGCGCGAAAGGAAGTTCATTTCGTAAGGTCAAGGGTTTGGTTTAGAGCGAACAGTTGAGCTCGATCGGCAATTGTCTAGCCGATCTCGCGCCACGTTATTCTTCCTCAATAGTACATAACAACGGGTATTCGCGGGCTCGGGCGAGATTGATAGCCTTTTGCGATTTCATATTGGCGATCTCGAAAGGGTAGATACCTGCGATACCGGCGCCCTCGTTATGGACCTTTAGCATGATAGTAAACGCCTCTGCGTCAGAGCGGTTAAAAACGTACTGAAGCACAAATACGACAAATTCCATGGTCGTGAAGTCGTCGTTGTGAAGGAGCACTTTATAGAGCTTTGGCTTTTCGAGCTTTGACTCGCTTTCGGTCATTACGTCGCCGCCGCTGTCGATGTCTGGAATCTCGGGCATAAAGAAAATTATAGACGGGAGTGCTTATTTTTGCTAAATTTCAGATGCGCTGTTTACTTAGTATGCAATCAGTTCTGATTAGCCGTCTGCCCATAATTGAAACCGGGCTGCGATTAGTCGTATTTGTCCGGCATTCAGCAAATGAAGAAAGCTAAAGACACAACCTCGGTATTGTCTGGCATCGATAGGCCTCGCGGCACGAATTTGGCAACGCGCCCTGTCTCCGCCGAAAGGATAGACCAGTTATTTAACAGCGTCGGCCAAAAGCTGCGTGAAGGCTTGTCGGGCGAGGCCGAAAAGATACTGGTAAAAACCATTGCTGACTATAGCCACACGCCGAAGGATCTGGCCCATCTCAAGCGGCTGCTTTCGTTTACCTTGGAAACCGCGGGCCGTTATAAAGAGTCGCTCGAGACGATCCAGCCATTTGACGATGAGGAATATCTAACCAGGCTCGATGCCGAGACAGCGATACAGATAACAACTCAGCTCGCTATCGCCTACAACAATGTGGGTGATCAGCCAAAAGCCGTGACCTTGCTTAAGAAAAATCTCAAGAAGGCGGTCGAGAATGACCTCAGGCATCTCTCCGGCGGGATCGATATCGCCCTCGCGCGAGTCTATCGCAAGCTCAGCCAGTACCCGATCTGCCGCGATTACGCTAACACGGCTCTCGGCCATTTTCGCGATAGCGGCAATTGGCTCGGTATGGCCGAGGCCTATCGCGAGATCGCCAACAGCTATCATCAGGAAGGTAACAGCGAAAAGTCTCTGGAAAACTTCGAACACGGGATAAAGATGATCGGCGGAAACTCAGCCCCGTTCATGCTCGGCAAACTCTATACGGATATGTCGGGTGCCTACTGGTTTCTCCGACGGCCGCAGGACGGCATCGCCTGCCTCAAAAAATCAATTGAATTTTTTGACCAGACCGAGCACGCACTCAACACGGTCATCGCATATAACAACCTTGGGCTGAACCTGCTGCATATCGGCGAATGGGCAAAGGCCGAAGAGATGATCGACCGGGCACTTGAGATCGCCCTGAAAGAAAATTATGTGCACGTTGCGGGCATCTACGACTCGCTCGGCGAAATGAAGATCTTCCGCGGCGAGCTGGACGAGGCCGAACGCCTGCTCCAAATGGCTGTAGATTTTGCCCGTAAGCACAAACACTCGTGGTACACCATCCAGTC
>JBBQGO010000059.1:0-10145 GCA_038323125.1 Pyrinomonadales bacterium | reverse complement strand
GTTTTGCAGTGCGTCTACCGCTCGCCGCGTCGATCGTGATTAGGTCGTCCTTGTCGGCCACGAGTATGGTGTTGAGATCGGCAAAAACAAAGTTCGTCAATCCGCGATCGGCGCCCTTAAATCGCCAGAGCGTTTTGCCGTTAGTGGTGTCGATCGCAGAAACGCCATAAGGCCCTTTTTCCTGCAGTCCACCGTCTTTAAGACGCGTAAACTGGCCTCCCGTGCGAACGAAAAGGGTTTTACCCACTAACGCCATTTCAGCGCTGATGCCAAGGTCGTTCGCCTTCCAGTCCGTTTCTCCGGTCCGCCGATTGATCGCACGTATCCGGCCGCGCCCGGAAACAAATATATGGTTGTCATTGAAAACCGGGTCGGCTTCGGTCAGGGCAAGGCCGTTCTCGTTGATCTTGAACTTTTCGCGTTCCTTTTCTTTCCCGGTGCGGGCATCGTATGAGGTCGACCCTTCATAGAAGAGAAACAGGCGGCCGTCGAGCAGCAAAGGTGCACGATAGTTATCGAGTGTGTGGTCGACATCGCCGAGATCCTCACCGAAGCGGGACGGAATCATCTCGATCCGGTTGTCAAAGTCGCGTTTCCAGAGTTCCTCCCCGGACGAGAGCTGGAGCACATGCACCACGGGCTTTCGCTTAAAATCATCACCCGACTTGCCGCGCGGATCCTTGACGAGCACGACCGCGATCAGGTCGTTTTCCGGATCGACCGCGAGCTGCATAACGTCACCCTTGACCTTATCGCTTCGCCAGATGCGAGCACCGGTCATCAGGTCGACGGCCTCAAGACGCGAGCGGCTGCCAAGGTCCTGTGAAAACAGGATGAGGTCAGTGCCGGGGACCGGCGTCACGGCCGTTTCCTCGATCTTACCGGTCGACCGCCGCCAGATACGTTCCCCGGTCTGGCCATCTAACGCATATAAACTCTTTTCCGTCCCGGCGAGGACTATCCCGAAATCAGTCGTTTGATAGAACCTGATCTTTGAGTCGAGGTTTGATTGCCACGTGGTTTGAGCGTGCGTGAATGCGGGCGAAAGAAAGAACAGGCAAAGTAATAAAGCAGCCGTTTTCATGCAGTTATTTTAACTTTTAATGCAATGCATTGGAATGTGCCGTGGATGCGGCTCCGGCATGGGATGGTACACCGATGCGACCTATCGGATCCGGTACGCCTTGCCTTTCCAGACGACGACGACCGTCCCGCCGATCGTATTGGCTATGTCGCGCAGGCCGCTATCGAGCTTGTTATATTCATCTGTTCCCCGCCGGATGTTTATGGTCGACTGTCCCCGATACTCCGTGTCGTACCACGCTCCGTCGCGGTTGTTAAACTTTTTCCCGCCCGCATTCCGCGTTACCGTCATATCAAAGGTGTTCGATTGATTAGACTGGTTTTGCAGCGGCCCGGCTCGTGCCGGGCCGGATTTGGCGGCGGCCGGCGGAGCGTCCCGGCGATATCGTGCTCGGTCGTCCGATTCGCTTCTCTTTTTTGAAAGTTCAGTTTCCTTTGCCTCCTGCCCGTCAATGATAAAGTCATTCTCAGATCCGCTCGAGCCATCGATCTGAAATGGCGGCGGCGGCGGGGCCGCCGGTTTCGCATCAGACGGCAGCGTCTCTTTCATGGCAGGCGCGGTCGTGTCTGCACCCGAAGCGGACTTTTCGGTACCGGTGGTGCTGAGTACTGCCGCCGGTTCGGACCTGTTCGAGGCTTTATCGGCTTCGCGGTCCTTTAGATCGACCACAGCGTTACTATTGGCAGCCTGCAGGGCGACGCCGGCCGAGTTCGACATCGGCGAAACATTGGCGTTCGTGTTGGAGGCGTCATCGTCACTGCCGAAGAACGGCCCGCCGCGAGCAGGATCCTGCTCGGTGACCTGCGATACGGAAGTTGCACTTTCCCCCATACCGCCTTGCATCAGCAGATAACCTATCGAACCGGTAAAGGCCAGAAGCAGCGCACCCATAGCGAGGGCGAGGTCTTGTGTTTTTAGAAGCTTTTCGTACCACGGGACCATGGCCTCGGCCTCAGGCATCGAAACAGCCGAAATAGAAGAAGCGGCCGCCGCATCCGCTTCAGAGTTCATCGTGATCGCCTGCGAAAGCTGTTTTCGACAGCGGCCGCAATCGGCGAAATGCTCCATATACAGGAGCTTGGAATGCTGGGGCAAGGCGTTCTCGGCAAAGGCAGCGATGATGTCGGCGTCAAGATGGGCGGAACCGGCCGTACCGACACCCGTACCTATGCCGCTCCGCGCCTTACGCAGCATCGCATCTATTTCTTTGTCGAATTCCAGTTCCATTCCTTTCGTGCCTATTCGCGCAACCACTTAATGAACGCTTTAGGCCGCCATTTCTTGCATAAACGCCAGTATGAGCAACACTGCGAACAACGTTTCGAGGTTTAGGCCCAGGCCCTCAGCCGTTTCGCTAAGGTGCCGTTTTACATCGCTTTCGGTCCAGCCGTACTTATTGCAAAGCTCTGATTCAACCCCCTTCCTGATCTCGTTCTGGACCCGCGTCAGCCGTCGGCTGGCCGTCGCCTCATGATAGCCAAACGCCGCGGCGATGTCCTTTAACTTTAACCCTTCAAAATAGTATAGCTTAACGATCAGGCGGCCTTCGGACTCGAGCGAGGCGATAGACGCACTGAGGGCCCGCGAGACATCGGCCTCTGTTTGTTTGTCAGTAAACAGGTCTTCGGGGTTATCGTCACGCGTCGGAAAGTGATTGTTATCGTTGCGAGCTGCCTCACTGACGAGGTTCTCAAACTCGCGATTTTCTTCGATCTGGACAAACTTGGACTGCTTTCTAAACTGATCGACGGCGAGCTGAGACACGACAGCTCTGAGCCAGCCTGCTAGGCTTCCGCGTCCGGAATAATATGCCAACTTGCTCTTCCGGTTGCCTTCGGCGTCCTGCCGCAGGCCGTAAAGCTCGGCCCAGATCGAACTTGCGAGGTCCTCGGCATCCTCGTTGTTCGACGTGATCTTTCGAGCCGCGGACTTAACAGTCGCGTCAAAATTCGCGACCAGGTTTTCCCACGCCTTGGCATCACCCTGCTCGCACGCGATGATCAGGCACAGGTCGTCGGCCCTGATCTCGTCGATAAAGCTCCGAATGTCATTTTTCTCGACGGTGTTATCACCGATGAGGAGGTATTTGTTGATCGCAGCGACGATCCGCGGCCGTACGGCGGCAGCATCCAGCGACCGCGACTCGGACGCGCGCGACATCAGATCGGCGACCGACTCATCCACCGTTGAATTGTATTTGTCCGCGAGCAAAGTCATCTGAAGGCGGGGAAATTTTAACAGAACACGGCCGCTTTTGCCTATAAATGAAGTATGATCGAAAAGATCGAACACCTTGTAATTTCCGTATCGCCTTGCGATCGTCAACGGCTAAGCATGGCTCGTTACCCCGACTGCATTTAGGGCACGCTCTGATCTATGGCTTGGATGACAGTGGAAACGTTTTTGGTTGGCACCGTGCCGTTGCGGCGGACACCGCCCTCGCCACAACCGTACGGCGGCTACTGATTAACTAGAGCACTTCAGAATATGAGCTTTTCGGATTGTTAACCCTGGAGCCTCGGTAGTTTACCAAAAGAGATGGGAATCTTAATGATGTTCGGTTTCGATGATCATAATGCTCGACAAATGCATAAAACAATATAGAAACTTCATGAACAATCGTAGATCTCCGTTGTCTAACTTAAAATGACCTTTTGTTCATCCGCTCGCGCACTCATTGTAATATTTGCCACCTGTACTGCCCTTTACACTCAACGCGAGCTAGGTGAGGCAAAGTTGGCAATCGTCAACGGGCGAGCAATAGAGTTGCCGAGGCCTGAATATCCGCAGAAGTTAAAGGATCTTTGTGCCGATGGAAAAGTTGAGATTGAAGTCTCGATCAACGAAGAAGGTAACGTGACGAAGGCCACGGCCCTTTCGGGCGATTACCTTTTGTTTACCTGGGCGGTGCATGCAGTCCGAAAAGCCACATTTCAGAAGATGCCTTCCTTCCCGGTAAAGACGCGGGGAATTGTTGTATATAATTTTATAAACGATGTCAGATGTTTTGATGCTGGCATAGTCAACGAAAAGGCCAGGGTGCTGCCAAAACCTGTAATTCCTCGTGTCAAGTTCTCGCAGCCGCAGACGATCAAGATTCGCGTAATCATCGACGCGGGATCCGGTAAGGTTATCCTCTCAAAAGCCGAAAACGCCAAGGGTAGTATTACCCGCCAAGTCGAAGCAGCTGCAAGAGGCGCGAGGTTTTATCCCACTAATGATGTTGGCAATATCCGAATAAAAGGCTTCATTATTTACAAGATCAGTGCCAGCGGAAAGGTTACTACTTAGTTTTCATTAGCTGTAGTTTGATCTTTTGCAGGCCAACCCAATGTGCTTATAACTTATTTGGACCACAATGACGCTCTGGAAGTGCTACGGAAACTGAGCTATAAAATGATAAAATTATAACGCTATGGAAGTCACCGTTTCGATACCCGATAATTTTATTCCGCCAACCGAGGTGAACGGGGATCTCTCGCGTCAGATGCTTGAGGCATACGCTATAGAGAATTACCGCCAGATGAGAATGAGCCTTGGACAACTTTCCGAATTACTTGACCTGTCTATAGACGAGGCAAACGCCTTACTCAAAGAGCACAATGTGCCTCTCAACGTCACTATCGAAGACCTTGAAGCTGACCGACGAGCTGTCGAGATCTTTTTGAAGAAATGATAACGGTCTCCGATACCAGCCCGGTTCATTATTTGATACAGATTCGACAAGCCGAGATCCTGCAAAAACTTTTCGGTGAGATCATAATCCCGGAACCGGTTGCTATTGAGATGCGACATCCGAAAGCACCAGTCGATGTTAGGGAGTGGATCGAATCGCCGCCGGAGTGGGTCAAGATCCAAAGGCCGAAGCATGAATATTTGCCCAAGCTTCGTGGGCTCGGCAAAGGCGAGATCGCTGCCATCTCGATCGCGATCGAAGAAAATGCCGATGCAGTACTCATGGATGACCGGGCAGCTATTCGTGAAGGCCGTCTGTCCAACCTTACGGTGCTCACAACATTCTCTGTCATTGAACTTGCTGCTATTGAGAATTTGATCGATTTTGAAGTGACGCTAGATCAACTTGCCCAAACGACATTTCGAATGCCGCCAAACGATGTGGTAAACGAATATCGGCAACGCAACACAGAGCGAAGATCTGCTTCGTAGATCATTTCAAGTGCCTGCGCAAAAACGACACGATCTTGTAGCCGTCGTAATAGACCCAGGGCTTTTCGCCTAGTGTGTAGTGGCCGCAGGGGACGACGGCTTTGCTGTGTTTGATCTTGTGGCGGCGTAGGGCGTTGATGGTGTCGCGTGAGAGGTCGACCGGGAAGCTGAGGTCGTAAAGTGTGTAAATATATCGCTGCGGCCGCGGCGTAAGCTTGGCGAGGCGTTCCATATAGGCCATGGGCGAGATGGGCAGCCAGTATTCGCGAAGCTCGTCGAGCGTGACATTGTCGCCGATCGCCTCTTTAACGTGATAAGTCGATAGACCGTGCCAGACCACGTCGGCCGGATATCCGGACACGTGGTTAAAGACAGCCGCGTCGATCTGCATGTCGTGCGTAAATGCAAAAAAGCCGACGCACGAACCGATGCTGGTTCCGACGACGCCCACCTTTTCATAACCCTGTTGTTTTAGCCAACGCACCGCCGAACGCGTGTCAACGACCGCTTGGCGCAGCGACTGGAGAGTGCGGCCAACATTGGGTGCAACCAGATAGTCGGCCCGATCCAGCTCCGGCGGCATCCGCTCCTCGTGGTATGGCAAGGTGAGCCGAAGGGCGGAAAAGCCGATTCGGTTAAAGAGCTTGCACAGGTCAAAATAGGTCCCGGCCTTGGCGTTCCAATGCGGCAGGACGAGAATGGCGGTCTTTCGATTTGTTTCGTGTGGGAAGTAAGTTGCGTATGCAGTGTTGTTTTCCGCCGTCGGTGTTTCAATGCCGCTGGTCCAGGTCAATGTTTTGAGTCCCTGCTTTAGCAGGCCTTCTTCGCTGGCGTTTGCCGGCTGAAGCCGGGACTCAAAGCGATAGTCAGAAATTTCGGGCGAAGCGAAAAACTCATCGCTGTTGGCCAGGGTGTTTCTAGAATACTCGCTAAAAAGCTCGCGCGCGTCTCTGCCGCTCGTCTCGCTGTCAATAAACTCGGTGCCCCAATCGAACGGATGCACTACGCGATTGTTATCGCGCATCGCAAAATGCCTCTCACGGGCGTGCATATAGCGTTTGAGCATAAGTGTAAGAGTGTTTCTCCGCAGATGAACACAGATACACGGATGGAAATGCTGCTCGCCTGTCTTGCCGACCTGCCTATCTGTTTTTATCCGTGTTCATCTGTGGACAATTTACGCTGATCTGCGTTTATCTGCGGCGAAATGCATCTTACGCCGCTGCGGCTGCGGCCTTTTGCACGATGCGTTCGTAGAAGGCGATATATTGCGGGATGATCTGTTCGGTCGAGTATCGCTGGACGGCGAGTTCGCGGCCGCGGTCGCCGAATGCGCGGCGAACGTCTTCGTTTTTGAGTAGCCGCAGCGTGTCGGCACTCATCTTTTCGATATCGCCGATTTCGCTCAGAAATCCTGTTTCGCCGTCGTTGATCACCTCGGGGATACCGCCGATGCGGGTCGCGATCACGGGCACCTCACACGCCTGTGCCTCGAGGGCGGCCAGGCCGAAGGACTCAAGTTCCGAGGGCAGCAGAAAAATGTCCGCAACGCCGAGGTAGTCCGATATGTTCGCCTGTTTGCCGACAAAGAGCATATTATCGATAACGCCCAATTTTTCGGCACGATAACGCACGGATGACAGCTCGGGCCCGTCGCCCACCATTACGAGCCGCGCATTCTCGCCGCCGGCGAGCACTCTTGCAAGTATCTCTACACAGTCGGCCGGACGTTTGACGGGGCGAAAGTTTGAAACGTGCGTCAGCAGCCGTTCGCCGTTTGGTGCCAACTCTTTGCGAAGCGGCGAATCGGGCAGCCGCCTGTAATGATTAGGACAGATAAAATTGGGTATAACCTCGATCTCGTCGAAGTCAAAAGTCTCGATGGTCGCCTGCTTCAAAAACTTTGAAACCGCCGTCACACCGTCCGACTGCTGCAATCCATAGCGTGTGATCGGCAGGTATGAGCGGTCGGCGCCGACCAGAGTTATATCGGTCCCGTGCAGCGTAGTGATAACCGGAACGTATCGCTTTTGCTTAATGGACTCGCGTGCGAGGACGGCACTGATCGAGTGCGGTATCGCGTAGTGGACGTGAAACAGGTCGAGCTTTTCGGCACGAGCAACGGTCGCCATCTTGGTCGCTAGTGCGAGGTCGTAGGGCTGATGCTCGAACAACGGGTACGACATCATCTCGACTTCGTGAAAATGTATCCGTTCGTGCAGCTCGGTCAGCCGCGTTGGCAAGAACGACGAGATAAAATGGACGTTATGGCCGCGTTCCGCCAGGTCGCGGCCGAGTTCAGACCCGACAATTCCGCTGCCGCCGTAAGTTGGGTAAACCGTGATCCCGATATTCATATAGATCGATCCAAAGCAAATAAATATCGTATCACGCCCATAAAAACAAAAGATAGCAGGTGCATCAGTCCGCTGAGGCGAGCCTTGGTCACGAGGCCGTCCGAGTCCGTCGAGCGCAAAAACGTTCCGGCCACGTTGAAAACAGCCCGAACCGAATGAACCAAACGGATATTCATTTGAAAACGGGCCCTTATCACGCGGCCCGTAGCTCGGGGCGTGTGGACTCGGATCTATTTCACGTGAAAAAGTCATTTTTTCACGTGACATTGAGAATGGTTCGAGGGACGGAGGTTCCGATTCAAGTGACAGGGGTTCTCATTCACGCAGAGAGAAATGGAAGTTCGGCAATATGGCGGGAGATCTCGGTAAGAAAAGGACGTCAATCGGCAGGCGGGTCATAAGGATCGCGGGTCGCGGCCCATAAGTGCCGACGCGGACCTAGCCGGCCGCTTTTTTCCGGACAAGATAAACAACTCCGGTGTGGTCGTCGGAGAAGAGGAACGAATCAGCCCCCAGTTTCATAACGTCGCACGGCCGGCCGACGACGCGGCCCCGCTGCAAAAAGCCGGTCACCAGGTCCTGCAGCTTTTCGCCCTTGCGCATGATCGCGATCTTGTAGCCGTGTCCGAGGTCCTTGTCCGTCGACCCGTGAAGTGCGACAAGGAAGGCATTCTTAATCAGGGCCGGAGAAGCAGGGTCTTCAAAATAGTCAAAGCCGAGCGCCGAAGATCGGGATGGAAAATGGGCGTACGGCCTCGCAACCCGGGCACAGCCTCCGCGCCGTTTGAAACCGGGATCAGCGAATATCCTGCCGTTTGCCGAGTGGCAAAAAGGCCAGCCATAGTCCGCGTTCGGCCGCACTGCGTAGAAAGTTTCGTCAGGCCGCTGCAGCCCGAGATGGTCAGACCCCTGATTGGTCACGAACAGAGCTTTGCCGATCCACCGCATGCCTACGGCGTTGCGAAGCCCGCGAGCATACTCACGCCGACCGGTGCCGTCAGGGTTCATCTCGATTATGCTCGCACGCACTCTTTCTTTCTCGATGCAGGAATTGCAACTCGAACCAACGGAGACATACAGTTTGCCGGTCGGCGAAAAAGCGATCGTCCGCGTCAGGTGCCAGCCGCCGTATTTGTAGCTGAGGCCATAGTCGGGAAATGTGGCGAGTGTTTGGGGATCATCGTCGGTTGGAGAAACTTCGCCGCGGGTAAATCTTCGACGGGTCAGCTTGTCGGTCTCGGCAACATAGAGCCAATCCTGGCCATCGGCATCGCGGTAAAACTGCACGCTGTTAGGATTTCTCAGGCCGGTCATGTACGGAGTTACCTTTCGAAATTTGCCTGATGCCGTGTCTTGATCGTCGAGTATATAGATCGCGCCGCGTTTATTGTCGGCGAGGTTATACATATCGGTCACAAATATCCGGCCGTCCGGTGCCTTTGCAAAAAAGCGGACTCGTTTAAGGCCGTCGGCGGCGGGTATGATTTCAAAGTCAGCTGGCAGGTTGAGAGTAAAGCTGGTGCCGTTGCTCAGTGTGATACTCTGCGGCACCAGGGGCGGCTGAGCAGCTGCGTAAATAGGCAGCAGCAGCATAGCGAGGCATAATAGGCTTTTCATATATTTCGTGCTATCTACAAAACAATTATGACCATAGACAGATTTCGCATTGCACAGGGTTCAAAACTCGACCTGACCGATCACCCTACCGATTTCACGGGCGATTATACCGATAAAAAAGAGGCTGTAAAAGACCTCAAGAACAATGTCGGCAGGCTGGCGGAGCTGCAGGATACGCTTTATGCACAGGATATTTATTCACTACTTGTGATATTTCAGGCGATGGACGCGGCGGGCAAGGACGGGGCGATCAAGCATGTGATGAGCGGCGTCAATCCGCAGGGGTGTCACGTCGTGTCGTTCAAACAACCGTCAAAGGAGGAGCTCGACCATGATTACCTTTGGCGGTGCCAGAAAAATCTGCCCGAGCGAGGCAAGATCGGGATCTTTAACCGGTCGTATTACGAAGATGTATTAGTGGTCCGGGTACACAGCGGCATCCTGCAAGGCTCGCAATTGCCGCCCGCCATCAAGTCAGATCCGGACATTTGGAACAAACGATTCAAGCATATTCGCGACTGGGAGGACCATTTGTACGAGAACGGAACGCGGGTCATCAAGTTCTTTCTAAACGTCTCAAAGGAAGAACAGAAGAAACGTTTTCTCTCACGCATCGAGGAACCGGAAAAGAACTGGAAGTTTTCGATGAGCGATGTAAAGGAACGCGGCCATTGGGACAAATATATGATGGCCTACACCGATGCGATCGAAGCGACCACGACCGACCGCTCGCCCTGGTTCGTCGTCCCGGCCGACAACAAGTGGTTCACCCGTCTCGCCGTGTCAGAAGTTATCGTGCAAACACTCCGATCGATGGATCTTCACTATCCGGTACCAACCGCAGAGCATCTCGCGGAGTTGGTCGAGGCGAAGAGGATGTTGGAGATCGAGAACTGATCATCCCGTCGCCGCCTGCCCCT
>JBBQGO010000058.1:0-10245 GCA_038323125.1 Pyrinomonadales bacterium | reverse complement strand
TTTTCCGTCGTAAGCGATGAGCCGGAATATACCGCGATCGAGTCCTTTCCGTACTTATCCTGCAGGCCTTTGAATTTAGCAGCGATCAGGTCAAATGCCTCATCCCACGTCGCGCGTTCAAAATTTCCGTTGCGTTTGATTAGCGGGTGAAGAAGGCGGTCGGGGTGGTGGACCTGCAGGTACGCCGTCACACCCTTGGGACAGAGGCGGCCCTGGTTTACTGGAAAGTCGTAACGCGGTTCAAAACCGACGACACGGTTCTTCTCAACCAGAAGGTTCATACCGCACTGCATACCGCAGTACGGGCAATGTGTCGGGACGACCTTGTCGATCGACCTGTCAGCCTGCCAGCCGCCGTCAGGAGCATCGTGCAGATGCGGGCCAAACTGTTCAATTATCCTTTCGAGGTTCTCTACTTTTGACATAAAGTCTATTTCTCATCGGCTCGAGTGCCGTAAAATACAGGTTCCGCCTTTTCCGGCAGCCCGGCGTACGCCAGCCCCCGCATCACGCGTTTACACCGCGGGCAATAATCCTGTAAAGTCTGGCCGTTCTCCATTCTATAATCGTAGCCGAGTTCACCAACCACCTGTTTTAGGTCGTCGATCCACATCTGGCCGGCGAACATCGTTCCACACCGCGGGCAAACCGCTTGCTCCATTTCGTTCGAACGTTTCTGATACAGCTCGACACCGATAGATGCGGGCCGCTGGACTATATGAAAAAGCTTGCCAAACGGTATAAAGAAGAGCGTCATTATCACCAACGCCTGATGCGACAGGGCGATGAAATGATACATATACCCTTCGAACCAAAGACTCGAAGCGGTAAGCATAAGGCCCGAGACCGAGATGGCTATCAGCATCAAATGCGGAACAAAGTCGAGCAGAAATTGTTGAACGGCGATCGCGCCGCGGTCGTTGAGCCGGCGGTGAATAGCGATGGCGCAGCCCGCGATCACCATTACCGACGAGATATCGAGCCCGTGAAACGTTATCCACGCGAGTACGCTGCGCCCCTCCATCGCGGTCAGCGGAAATCCGAACAGATAAGCCCGGTAAGCCATCTCGCCTTCGAGACGAAAGTGTACCCACCCGAAAACGAGCGGAAAGGTGATGGCGGCTGCGAGCACGCAGCCCCACATTATAAGGAAGTGCGTTAGCCAGCGTGCCTTGCCCCGTTTGAATATAAACCGCTGTTCGATCAAGTTGGTCGCAACGGTCCCCGCGGCACTCGCCGTATTACTTGCAAACTTTCTGCGTTGAAAAAAAAGTTTGAGGCCGCGTTTGAAATAGATCCTCGTGGCGGGCCGCTGCAGCCATACAGCATAGCGAAAAAAGATGGCTCCAAATGCAACGATGCTCGCGACAGTGTAGCCAAATAATGCGGAATCAAAGTATTCGAGATTACGTGATCCGGCGATGACCAGGACGGTCAGGACAGCAGAGGCCGCGACGCCCACCAACGTCGGATGGGTATAACTTAGTTTCTCTGCAGGTGCCAATTGAGGTTCAGTCGTCATATCTGCATCAACCGCGAACCTATCTCTTGTTTTCCGATTCTACTTGAATAACAGGTATAAGAAAAATATGGCCCCGTCCCCGCTCAGTCGCCCGAGCATTGAAGCGGGTTGGGAAATGTGTCCAGATCGTCCTCGCTCCGGGGCTCGAGACACGCAAAATCCTTCTCGACAAGTATTTGCAGTGTCTTCCCTTCATCTATTTGCTGCGTCGCTTCGATGCCGACTTGACTGGACTGCGCCCAACTCCGGGCCTCATTCTCAGGGATAAGCACCGTGATACGGCGCACAGCAAAGGATGCCCGAACAATCGTCTCCTCGGTCATTGCGAGCTCATAGCCCAATCTGTCGCTCGCCTTCCCGCCAAAATCGATCGAAGCCTCGATCCGGCCCGATTCAGCAAATTGCTGCACTTCGCCTTGTGTGAGACGAAATCGTACGGAGTTACTTCGGATCCTTAATTTCATTTTCTGCCGCAATTCTAACCTGATATATTTATCGAAAATATGATTGAAATCACATTAGCCAAATCTATTATCGATTTCAAATACTTTCCAGAACATGATTCAAATCATATTAAACAACCTTCCGCCGAACTAATCTGAAGTCGGAGGTTGAATAATATGAATCAGATCATTAACAAAACGATCCGTGAGATCGCCCTGGCCGCACCCGCAACTACAAGAGTTTTTGAGGAATTTAATATCGACTACTGCTGCGGCGGCCGCCGTTCGATCGCGGATGCCTGTGCCGCCGCTGGTATTGACATAGCGATCCTATCCCAACGCATCGGTGCAGTGATCGATACCGAGCCGACTGGGACCGCCCGCGATTACCCCGAAGACAAAAATCCGTCGGAGCTGATAGATTACATCCTCGCAAAACATCACATCTTCACGGCGGAAGAGGTCCGGCGCCTAATTCCGCTAATGGAAAAGGTCGCCACGCGTCACGGCGAACATTATCCATCACTGCTCGAACTCAAAACAGTATTTACGGCGCTGACCAACAGCCTGATCCCACATATGCAGCGTGAAGAGAATGTACTCTTTCCGCACATTAAAATGTTGGAGGCATCCCTCAACAATGATACGCCGGCTCCGGTATCACATTTCGGAACGGTGCAGAATCCGGTCCGAATGATGATGTCCGAGCACGACGCGGATGGCGAGAGGCTGGAGCATATGCGTGCGATCAGCGGCGACTATCAACTCCCTGACGACGCTTGCCCAAGCTTCACGGCACTGTTTGCCGGCCTTCAGGACCTCGAACGCGATCTGCATCGCCACATCCATCTGGAAAACAACGTTCTGTTCCCTGCCTCATTGGAGCTTGAGACGAAGGCGAGCCAGCGTTGACCCTATAGAAGATCGCAATTCCCATTTGAACCCGCCACAACAACAATGTGTGGCGGGTTTTTTACGCCTAGGTGACCACAAAAGTCACCGATACCGCGATCGGCGTCCAACCGCAGACCTATTCGGTCAAACTGACCGGCTCATTCAATCATTTTGAACTGTTTATTTCCATGGGCCCTTCGCTCACATTTCACTAAGTGCTGTATTCGACGCATTTAACGTCTGGCACAGTCTTTGTTAAGGAAAATGGGACGGCTTGCGCCGCAAAAAGTGTTTGCCCCCAATTAGGAGCCAATTAATATGAACTTTCCCAATATTAAAATGTCGATCGCAAAGCAGGTTACGACCCTGCTTGTAATTGCGTCATTTGTTTTCACTGGTGCTATTGCAGTCGGCGCCTCAACTCCGGATGTCACCCGACCGGTTGCTAACGCAACGGCTTTGGCAATATTCACTACTGATCTGACGCTGCTTGGCCATCAAGGAAGATTGCGTGAGAACCTAAACTTTGAGAATGAGACAGCTCAGCTCATCAAGGTGTTAGGCGAAGGTAGTGGTCGCCAGCCTGTTATTGTTGACAACAGCGAGGAAACACAGAACACGATCGTCGAGCAGCTGGCGCTGCGGATCGCCATGGGAACCGTGCCGGGGCCTCTGGCGGGAAGAAAGATCGTCAAGCTCGAGACCGGAGTGCTCTTCTCAAATGTTCGATCCGCGGCCGAAGCAACGGCGACCGTCAATGCACTTATTGACGAAGTCATTGCTTCTAAGGGTCGAACGATCCTTTTTACCGGTGAATTGACCAGTCTGGTCGGCACTGGCAGTCAGCTATTAATAGGTTTGAACGATGGTAGTCTTAATCTCATCGGCGGCAGCCCCGTGGCCGCCTATAACGAACATATAGCGTCGCAACCGGAGATCGCAGCATTATTTGAAACGATCACGGTAAGCGGCAAACGCCCCGCCCCATCGGATACTGATGCTGCAGATACCAATGGCTATCGCGGGAATAACATATCTCCCGATCTTCGCGCGATGATGAAGGATGATCCGAGCGGAAAGAAGCGCGTAGATGTGATCATCCAGGCGAAAGATGCTGATAACGCGACATTCCGCGCGTTGATGGCCAGCGGCCAGGCGCGCATCCTGGACCGCGTCGGTGTGAGCGATACTCTTGCCGTAAATCTTTCGCTGGCGGCAATGCTGGAACTGTCGGGCAGCGGGTTGATTAATTATATCTCGCCAAACCGGACCACGAGGACAACCGGCCATGTTGAGGAAACAACTGGCATCACTCTTATGCGTGATCAGCCGGCCAGCGGGACCCGCGGGCCCTATACCCTCGACGGCACCGGCATCGGAGTTGCGGTCCTCGATTCAGGTATTTATGCAGCTCACAACGGTTTTCAGGCCGATGGGACCTCGAGGATCGTGGCAAACGTTAATTTTACAAGTTCGGACATCAATGATACCGATGACGGCTATGGACACGGCACCCATGTCGCGGGACTCGCGGCCGGCAACAGTGCGGCCGGAGGGGTCGCGAATAACGCGAATATCGTCAGCGTTAAGGTGCTGACCAACAATGGTACAGGCCAGACATCATGGCTCCTCAACGGCCTTGATTGGGTCATGCAGAATCGGGATGAGTACAACATCAAGGTCGTCAACCTAAGCCTGGGAACGACGGCGATCGATACCTATTCGAACGATCCAATTTGTGTAAAGGTCAAGGAACTGGTCAATGCGGGGATCGTCGTTATTGCCGCGGCGGGCAACCTTGGCAAGGCCGACGACGGCGACAAGGCTTACGGCCGTATCCACTCGCCCGGAAACAGCCCTTATGTGATCACCATCGGAGCGAGCAACACAGCCCAGACCACATCGCACGCTGATGACACAGTCACCTCGTATAGCTCACGAGGACCGACCCGAAGCTTTTTCACAACTTCGGACGGATGGAAGGTGTATGACAATCTAATCAAACCGGATCTGGTCGCTCCGGGCAATAAACTGGTCTCATCCAAATCGCCGGGCAATGCCATTTCAATTGCGAACCCTTCACTCAACATTGATGACCCGCAGGCAGGCGATGCGGGTGCCACAATGTTGATGAGCGGAACATCAATGTCTGTTCCGGTCGTCGCAGGCGGAGCTGCCCTCTTGCTGCAGGTCAACCCAAATCTTACCCCTGGAATGATCAAGATGATCCTCCAATTCACGGCCCAGCCTATCGCTGGTGCGAACACATTTGAACAAGGGGCCGGAGGGCTTAATCTGGAAGGTGCGGTACGGCTCGCACGTTCTCTGAGGAGCGACCTAGACTTTGGGTCTCTCGATAAGGGCGATTCGACGGTTCCTTCCGACTGGACGATGCCCGCAACGACCTCGACCATCGGCGAAGATTCTTTTCCCTGGGCTCAATACATTACCGGCGATCACACACTGATGACCGGCAGCGATCTGGTTGCAAAATATCAGACGATCTATAACCCGGAAAACACGTTTGGCCTGGGTGTCACGTTTGCAGATGGCAGTTTCTTGCTGAACACGTCTGATTATTTCACGACTGGCCTGTTAGTGAATCGGAACATCAATATAAGCAACGGTGGTATGGGCGGCAGCGGTTCCCACTGGCTCTCGTAAGGGGTACTGGTCGGCGATGGCGTGCTCGTTGGTGACGGCGTTTTGGTTGGAGACGGTGTCCTCGTCGGCGATGGAGTATTGGTCGGCGACGGCGTTCTGGTTGGAGACGGCGTGCTCGTTGGCGATGGCGTCCTGGTTGGCGACGGCGTGCTGGTCGGCGACGGCGTGCTGGTCGGCGATACGGTGCTGTTAGGTGAATAGAACTGAAGGGCCGCGACAAAATTGTTGCAGTTGTAAAGTATGAGCAAGACGGTCCCTATTCTAGGGGGAAAAACATTAGGCATTTCCTCTGATAGACTTCAAAACAAAAGACGGGCTCGTGCCTGTCTTTTCTTGTTTAACTACCCTTTTAAACAAATTTACAAGTGACTTTGCCAAGAGTTATGCAGTTATTCCGTTGGCAAAAGCATTTAATATTGCTCACCGCACCGATGGTTATAACGCTAACCACTGTGAATATTGACTTTAACGAATGGAGGTAAATAATATGTATTTTGGACGTTTTAAACCGGGCTCCGAAAGGCCTTAATGTGAGCAGGCTCTAGATGCAAAATGATGCAATCACGACGCGATGACCACTAGACAATTCTCGATTCTCAATTATATTCGGACTAAAAGTTCCGGAGATTTGCAGGTAGATATTTAGTGCAAACGTTGTTCATAACGAACGCGATGGGCTTTGGAAGCATTCCCCGTTGGAAACTGTGGTTGACGAACACAGGCTGACAATTAACAATTGTTTACATAGCCTATGTACCGACGGCCCAAATTTTTAGAGGTTCTGCTTGAGATCCGTCGCGAGATGGCTCTAGAGGCCGACTACGACGTGGAGCTATTCGCGGAAATCGTCCGTTCAGGCAGAGCTTCCGCTACCTCGCGAGACCACTCCCTCATTCCGGAGATCGAACCCGATAAAACAGATCGCCAACCTGCCCGCAAACGGACCGGGAAGGTGGGCAAAGGTTAGATATGCTGCGTTATGTACTATCCTGCATCTTGATCGCGTTGGTTCTGAGCGCCTCCGCGATTTACTTCTTTCCCGGTTATTGGGAGCATCGCTACGACGAGCTTGTTGCGCGTCAGGCAAGAGTATATCGACTGGATGAAAAGCTCATCTGGAGCCTGATCTACGAGGAAACGTACTTTCGCGCCTGGCTGATCGGCGGGGCCGACGAAGTAGGGCTGATGCAGGTTACGCCGTCACTTGCACGCGAGTGGGCAAAAGAGACCGGGTTTAAGGAGTTTGAAAAACAGACCGCGGAAAACGTCAGAACATTTATGGCAGACCCCGAACGAAATATTCAAGCTGGCTGCTGGTACCTGGAAAAGCTCCGGGAAATGTATAGGAACCGGCCGGCCGAAACGGCGATGACACTTGCGGCATATAACGCCGGGCCGAGCCGTGTTGAGGAATGGACAAAAGACGTCGATGCGGCATCCATCGCTGAGGCGGAATTTGTAAGCCGAATTGGTATCGCATCCACCCGCAGTTATGTAACCTCCATACTTGCACGGTACCGCAGCGAGCAGTCGAACCAAAAGACCATTGCGTTCGTGATGCACAACGGTTTGCACTAAAGAACTACCCTAGGAGCACGAATAGTCGTGAGTCTGGAGTCTATAGAGTCTGTTGTCGCCCGCTATATTGACGATTCTGCACCGTATTTAGAGGGTCCAGGATACGCCGCTGCCGAAGTCCAGAAGCTGGGCCCGATTCAATCGTCTAAAATCCATATTATTTTATCTCCATTCATTAGAGTCAATGTTTACAGTGGTTAAGGTGTAAGGATCGGTACGAATAGCAATATAAAAATGCTTTCGCCAACGGAATAATGGCTTAGCTGTTGTTTTTGTCACTAAACAAGTTGTTTTTTTCCTGCGGTAGTTATTTTCTGACAATATAAGTTGTTTAGGCATTTTTCCGTCGGCGAAATCATTTCGCCAACGGTTCTTGCGATTTCGCCGTTTGTTAAATCATTTAATTGGTAAGATTCGATCTACGATCTGCGTCTGCGGACAAATCCCGCTGATTACTGCATTTCAAGCTAAATACTGATAGTATTAGAGTTAAAGGTATCTCTAAGTGGATTTTCTTTAGAGGGTAGTTAAATACGAAATGAGGATTGTCGCCGCAAACCATGTATTGCCGATCGCAGGACCGCCGATCGAAAACGGGGCCGTTGCGATCGAGGGCAGCAAGATCACTGCCGTCGGATCTCGCGACGAGGTTGCACGAAGTTTTCCGTCAATTAAAGTCGACCATTTTGGTGAAGCCGCGATCCTGCCGGGCTTTGTAAATTGCCATTCGCACCTCGAGCTCACCTCAATGCGAGGTGCTCTTGACGATGTTGAGCACGATTTCACTAAGTGGCTTCTCAAGTTGAACAAACTGCGCGAAGGACTTTCCGATGAGCAGGTCGATGCGTCGGCGATCGCCGGTGCAATAGAGGGTGTCCGGGCAGGAGTCACCTGTTTCGGGGATATTGGCCGGATAGGCAGGGCCGGCTTGAATGCACTAAAAAAGGTCGGTCTACGCGGGATCGTGTTTCAGGAAACGGGTTTCTCACCAGACAATAGAACCGCTGATGCCGATTTTGAGGCGCTTGCGGCAAGGTTTGAGGACCTTTATAGTGCACAGACCGATCTAGTAAAGATTGGCATTTCCCCGCACTCTCCGTTTACGGTAAGCTCCCGGTTGTTCGAGCTTATCGCCCAATATTCAATATTAAATAGCGTGCCGCTGACGATCCACGCCGCCGAATCGGCGAATGAGATGGAACTGATGACCCGCGGAACAGGATTTTTTATCGAGGTCTACTCCAAGTTTGGACTTGACTGGAACAGTCCCCACTGTACTCCTATCGAATATCTGGAACGCCTTGGCGTCCTTTCCACCCGGCCGCTTCTCGCCCATTGCGTCCACGTCTCCGATACCGATATCCGAAGTATTGCCTCAAGCGGATCATCTATCGCTCACTGTCCGAAGTCTAATGCAAAGTTCGGCCACGGGTATGCCCCGTTCGCGGCATTTCTGGACGAGGGGATCACGGTCGGACTGGGCAGCGACTCGGTGGCAAGCAATAACGTCTGCGATCTCATCGAAGAATCTCGTTTCGCAGCGCTCGCTGCCCGCAACCGAGGCAACGACAGCAAATTTATCAGCCCTGAAGAAATGCTGATGGCCGCCACACTTGGCGGAGCTACGGCCCTGGGGTTGAGTTCGCAGATCGGTTCACTCGAGCCCGGCAAACAGGCCGACCTGACCGTCGTGTCACTATCAAGTGTCGCTCAGAAACCAATTCACGATATCCATTCGGCATTGGTCTTTGCCTCAAACGCCAGGGATATCGCTGTGACGATGGTCGCGGGAAAGGAGGTTTATCGGCAGTCGATCTAACCGACTTGATCCTTCTCGGCATTAAAAAGCCGTGGCGTCTAAACGCCACGGCCAGGTAAACCTCTTTACTTTATGGGGCTAGTTTTCGTAGCCTAGAAGGCCATCCTGATACCCATTTTCATACCCCTCTCGATAGTAGCGGCGATAAATCCCGCGATTACCAAGTTTCGAGCTGTAATCCCGCGTCGCTTTTTGATAATCACTATTCCTGCGATAGTCCGTTCGCCAACGGTTCCCGTCTCTCAAAGCTTGTTTATTACCATCGTTGTAACCCGCATTTAGTGCTGTCTGGCGAAGCTCAAAAGAGCCGCCATAGTTGCCGTACTGATCCCAGTTCCGCCCGCGGCCGCGACGGTCCTGGCCTCGGACCGGGCCGGGGATGACGGCGAAAGGAAATTCAGTGTCATATCCGCTTTCAAATGCTCTCTGAAAGTACCTGCGATAGAGTTCCCGGTTGCCTAACCGTGAACTGTAGTCCCTGGTCGCTTTCTGATATTCACAAAAATCTTTAAAGTTAGAAAGACGGCCCTGTGCCCGGTCTTGTGCTCCCTCTTTACTTCCCTCGTTAAAACCTGCGTTAAGGGCGGTCTGGCGAAGTTTGAAAGAACCACCCCAATTGGGGTACCCATCCCAGTTACGTCCACCACCACGGTTATACTGCGCGTCCGCGGATATTGCTGAACCTGCAACTATGCCAAGAACAAGAGCGAGCCCCAATACAAGCCCCGTGAATCGTTTATCTATATTTTTCATTTTGTAACAGCCTCCTTGTTTCTGATTATCGCGCTTCTCTCAAAGCGGCAATGTGTGTCAATCGTAGAGTTAAACGTTATTTGCGTCACGCTGACACAACCTCCCCAAATATTTTAGTTGCAATTGCCGTGCCAACTCTCATCTTGCCTGTTCGCCTGATGCAGCCATAAGTTCCCTTAGCAGATCGTTTGGTGTCCAATCGTTCCCAGTCAGGATCTTCGTCACCGTTCCATCGGGTGCGATGACCGCCGTTCGCAGCGAATGATTGAATTGGGTCTTGTCGTCCGGATCGATCTCGTAACGAAGTCCGAAAAAATCCGCTATCTTACGTACTTCCTGATCCTTACCTACAGCTAACTGCCAAACCGTAAAATCGGGCTTTGCCCCTTTGCCTAGATAGCCGATGCCATAGGATCGCAACTTTGCGGGCGTATCGTTTTCGGGATCAAACGAAATGCTCAGCAAACGGATCTTACCTTTCAAATTGGCGTCTGCATTGAGCTTAATGGCCAGATCGCTAAAATTCGTCGACATCTTGATGCAATATTCGGGCAGAGGGCACCGTGCATAAA
>JBBQGO010000057.1:0-10263 GCA_038323125.1 Pyrinomonadales bacterium | reverse complement strand
ATATAGCCGACGTCCGCGTTCAGAGAGCGAGCCTCGTATTTGAGAAACTGTTCCGGAAAGTTATTGCCGATCGAGATCGCCTCCCCTACAAGCTTAATCCTCGGCACGGTAAATTCCTTGGGTTTGTCTGTATCATCCAGGCACGTTAGAAAGACCGATGAATCCGGCTCGCCGTTTAAGAACGATTCGATGATCTGCATCGGCAGAAGATCTCGTATATCCTCTGTCTTGGTCCCCTCGGCCGTTGCCATCTCAATAACATCGGTTAACGACACGCCGTTTATCTTGTCGATCACGAAGCCCGGTTTAAGTCCCGCGGTCGCAGCTCCCGAATCCTGGTCGACCCGGGTGATAACGATCTGATCGCCAAGCATTCTGAGGTCAACGCCAATGCCGAATCGAAAACCGGCCGGGTCAACATATTCCTCGTCCGCTTCGCCTTCCTCGCTCGCCTGATCGTCGGCACCTGGTTCGCCAGCCATCTGCTTTCCGCGCTCACGTGCGCGAGTCTTTGCGTTCTCGAGGCTTTCAAAATATTCAGGAGTGATGATGCTCAGATGCGATTTGCCGAGCCTGCCGATCATTTCTTCGAGGATCTGGTGAAACTGCAGGTCCGTCTTTGCGGCCACTACTCGCGGCCGAAACTCTGCCCGGATCTTTTTCCAATCGAGCCCTCCAAAGGTTTTATCAAAGTAACGCTGGTCGAGCGTGATCCACGCCATTTCAAAAGCCTCTAGACGGCGCTGGGCCGGTGTAGGTTTAGAGGCCGAGACGATAACGTTCGCCGTAATGGGTTTGATACGCGGCCGTTTCTTTTGCGCGGCCAACCCCACCGGCAATGCGGCACGAACAAGAACTGCGACAAGAATGCGGAGGGAAGACTTTCTAATGAGGAGGGAGTACATACGATAATTCATCCGATTTTGAGAAGCCGCAGTGGCGTGCGGCCTAATGAATAACTTTGACACAAAAGAGGGCTAAAAATAAAGCGATTATTTGTTAAGTTTCCTCGAAGCTCTTTGCGGCGGTGAGATCGTACAAGGTGTTCCCCGATTCGTCGAAATTTCCGAATCAATGAAAGTGATCACATATTCTCTTGCAAACAGCAATGCGTTGCGATATCTTCTGATTCTGCTTTTCGCTCCGAGGAAAGCACTTCTCACATAATAGTTTCGAATTTTAGATCAAGGAATATAAACTGAATGAAATTTCAACTCGTCTCCAGGAAAATCTTTGTGCTTGCCTTTGCTTTTGCTCTCGTGAGCTTTAACGCAGCATATGCTGTAATGCCGCCAACCCCGGAATACTCTTTCAAGGTCACTAACCGAACGAGAGTAGCCATTAAGAAGCTATACGCATCAGAGGATGGGAAAAAATACGGGTTTTTTGACATCGGTTCCGGTATCGCTGCCGGCAGGTCGATGACGCTTGTATGGGATAAATCAACCGACGAAGGCAACTGTGAACAGTACTTTAAGGCTGTCTTTGCCGACGGCGAAGAGTCAGAGCCCGTTATCTTCGACTTTTGTGAGGACGAACTCGAACTGGTCTTTGACTAGGACAAGGGCGTTTAATGCATTTTGACCAGGGCCGATGAGCATTATGCTTCGCGGCCCTTTTTCATTTTCGGAGAATAAAAAACCGCCCTAGATCTCTCGAAGGCGGTTTTTTGTATGTATTGAAGTGTCTTCCTGCCTACTTCGCAGAATAGACCTGGACCGTGCGGCGCCCAAACTTTCTTGCTTCCGCACAGCTTGGCATCCAAATGTCCAGGCGATTGCCCTTTATTTTTCCGCCGGTATCGGAAACCAGATATGTTCCGCTATATCCGCCTCCATTAATAACGATGCTCGACCCGAGTCTTAAAACTCTCGGATCCGCGGCGATTATACCGGGGCGGACACCGTGACCCATGGCCGTGCGGCCCTTGAGGCAGTAAGCTGTGGCTGAGAAAGAACCGCGGCTGGCTCCAGCCGCTCTTGATGAACCTGTCTTCTTAACTAGTTTATTATTTCCGTCCTGCAGCCCTGTAGTATTGGCATTGGCCTGCTGCTCTTTCTGGATAGTATTTTTATTAATTGTACTGCTGTCTGTATTAGTATTTTCGATTTTCGGAAGCGAATCATTCGCTATAACGAGGGTGGCATCTGTCGTGGTCTGAGCGTAGACGATAGCAACGCATAAGCTCAGAAGAGACATGATGACGCCTCCTATAACGAGTTTTTTCATTCTTTATTCTCCATAATATACGACTCCGTCTAAACGCAAAAATAGTGTCTGAAATTTTGTTCATCAGCCACTATGCGCATTTAACGAAGACTGTTTCGAGGGATGAATTTCCCTCTGGTTTCGTACCGCTACGGCAGAAACATTTAGTGATGGTATCAGTTCTGTACGTCCGTGTCCAACACCTAAAAAGCCGCAACCCCTTATGATATATGCAATTGTTCGATTTTAAGGCGCTTAGCCGTGTAAACGAAATTTGATTTTGATAGACTTGAACAGCTTGGTTCGGGTATATTCAGTTACGTTTTAGGCGGATTAACCGCCCTCAAGAGGAAATATTATGCGCGAAAGACGCGATGGCGGACGACATGTGATCTCTTACCCTATCCGTATTAGCTGGAAGGACGAAAGCGGTAAAGAGGTCATGCAGGAAGGGCTGACGGAAAACGTTGGCCCACGCGGTACCCTCGTGTACCTGCCAAGAGTATTGCCGCTCGTTGGCGGCAAGGTACAGTTGACAGTTACGGAAAATCCCGACGACGAGGTCTCGGTCACCGCCGAGGTCATTCGCCTCGAACGCAATGCTGCACATCCCCAGGCAGCACTCATGCTGACGGATAATCTCAGGGTTTGGAAAAAGAAAGTGTGGGAAGTGGCGGGCGCCGCGGTTGCTGCTGTCGAACCTGATGAATCGGACGATTGGTAAACTCTCGGCCGCAACCGGGTCCAAAGACACAGTTCTTTCCAAATGCTCGGCTTGCTGTTCCAAAATCGCTAAAAAATGAAAATACTTGTGCTCGGTGCCGGACGTATGGGACACGGCGCCGTTTTTGATCTAATCAATAACTCGCCGGATGTTGAGAGCGTGACGATAGCCGACCTCGACCTAAAAAGAGCGGAGATGGTTGCCGGCATTGTAGGAACATCACGTGTCGATGCCCGACAGGCAGACGCGTCAGATCATACCGCGATGAAGGATCTCATGCGCAGACACGATTCGGTCATTTCCTGCGTAAATTACTGGCATAACGCGAGCCTATCGAGGGCTGCGATCCAAACGGGTGCCAACTTTTGCGACCTCGGCGGCAACAACTACGTGGTTGACGAGCAACTCGCTCTGGACGACGCTGCGAAAGCAGCAGGTGTCAGCATAATCCCGGATTGTGGGCTCGCACCGGGCATGGTCTCCATACTTGCGATGTACGGTGCAGCGCGGTTTCACGAGGTCCATGAGATACACATCCGCGTGGGTGGACTACCCAAGCAGCCACAGCTGCCTCTCGGGTACCAGCTTGTCTTTTCAGTCGAGGGCCTAATAAATGAGTATGTCGAAGCGGCGCGCGTGATCCGCGATGGCAGAATTACGGAAGTTGCATCGATGACTGAGCTCGAATCGATCGAATTCGAGGGGTTTCCCCCGCTGGAGGCGTTTCAAACCTCCGGCGGCACCTCGACCCTGCCGGACACGTTCCTCGGCAAGATCCGCGAATTGGATTACAAGACGATAAGGTATGCAGGGCATTGTGAAAAGTTTAAGACAATGATCGATCTGGGCCTGGCATCGAGCGAAGAGGTCGTTGTCGATGGTCAACAAGTGGTTCCACGGAGAGTGTTCGGTGAGCTGCTCCAGCAAAATTTGCCTGCCGACGGTCCTGACTACGTACTGATCAGGGTCACTCTCGTCGGTAAGACGGATGGTGAAAGCAAAACGCTTCAATACGACATTGTCGATGAACAGGACGAGGGGACCGGAATGAGCTCAATGATGCGAACAACAGCGTTTCCCGCATCGATAATCGCCCAATCGATGGCTCGCGGCGACGTACTCGCGCGCGGAGCTACACCTCAGGAGAAAGCTATCGATCCGGCCAAGTTCGTTGCCGAACTAGCGAGGCGGAACATTATTATCGACGAGAAGTGGCTAACCCGGGACTAAAAGTCGCGGTTCGTAAGTGATTTGATATCTACTTCAACAAAAGAAAGGGCCCCTCATAAACTGGAGGGCCCCGATATTATATCTTGCTGAGATACTTTCTAGGTGTGAAGTCCGATGATCCTCGGGTTTGCCTTCTTTTTCAAGAGCTTTTGCAGTTTGAGTCGTGCCTTGTGAAGCTGCGACTTTGACGTACCTACCGAACAACCCAGTATGCGGGCGACTTCCTCGTGCTCAAAGCCTTCGATATCATGCAGTACGAACACGTTCTTATAGCCGTTAGGCAATTGGTCGATGGCACTATCAAGTGCGATCTTATCAACGATCCGCATCTTTTCGGGATTTGCGGTGCCTGAGACCACTTGTACCGGCGTCTCGCCTTCTTCGGTCGTCTTCTCAAACTTTACAGTTCGTTTGCGAAAGTGCATCAGCACCTGGTTGACCGTCATACGGTGCAGCCACGTAGTGAACGCAGAGTCGCCGCGGAAGCTGCCGATCTTACGATAAAGTTGGATGAACACATCCTGCGTAAGATCTTCGGCCTCGGAAGCATTTTGCAGCATCCTGAGGCATATCGAATATACACGTCTATGATGACGCTTATATACCTCTTCGAATGCGACCATATCGCCCTGTGCGGCCACCTGTGACAATTCGAAGTCTGTTGCCTTACCGACGTCAGCTATCGATCCGTTAGCGTTAAAGGTTACCTCATCGGAGCCAACTCCTTGCTCGCTGTGAAAAACTGGAAAGTTCAATGTTTGTGTAGTCATTTTATTCCCCCCCTCTGCTAGTTACTATCTCAATTGGCGTGCCAAACAATCGATTATGTATCTTGAACTTGTATAATCACGCCATAATCAACATTTAGTTCGTTTTTTTCGGACATACCATCTATTTCGACAAACATCCAAGATTAGATTCATTACGAAACGGTATGGCCCGAGTGAGCGTTGTATACGATTTGGTGCTCCGTCGAACGGCTCGGTAGAGCAATGAAATTCGAAACCGTGCTAGACTGCATATCGAACTCGCACATAATGCCTCTCTGTAAGCCAGTATTTTCAAATCCGACCATCGCGTATCTTGTCAATAGCCTATTCTTGCTGACATTTCTCACTGTTATCAGTTTACCCGCGGCTGCCCAAGCGGTCGGTGCGGTAGAATACAAAAGCCAGGAGGTTTCCGAGGCAGACGGCATTCCTGTTCTTATCAAACACCTGCCGGAATGGGAATCGCGAAGGGCCCAGACAACATTTGCCACCACTATCCCTGAGCTAAAGAATGCCTTGGGCGATCGGCCCGTTCTCGATCTGGTTGATTTTTCAGCGGGGACCGAGGCGGTAACGGCTCCATATGCCGAGGGTAAGCTTCTGATCATCGAATATACGTCGCCGCAGGGTTCCATAAGTGCCGACACCCTTTTTACCGCATGGCTCTCAGAGTCCGGCGACCGAACAACGGCCTATCGCCGCATAGGCAACTATAACGCGTTCGTATTTGATGCAAATGACGTGGAAGCGGCCAATGCCTTACTGGATCAGGTCAAATACGAGAAGCAGATACATTGGCTGGGCGATAACCCCTTCATAATTAGTGCGGAACGGGCGTTCGTAATAACGACTGCAGACATCTTTTTATCGACCTTTATAGCCATCGTTATGGGCATGGTATTCGCAATCGTCAGCGGGATCGCGGCAGGATTTATTTTTTTTAATTTCCGTGAGCGCAAGCGTGCCCGGTTTGCGACATTCTCGGACGCCGGCGGCATGACGCGTCTCAACCTCGACGGATACACGCCCGAGATCACACCCAGAGACTAAGGCAGCGCAGCGAGCAGAGTGTCGATGTCCCGGATATTATTGTAGAAATGTGGGGCGATACGCAGTCGATCGCCCCGCGGACTGATCACCACTTTTTCCATCGCCAAGTGAGCTACTATCTCGAACGCCCCCAGATCGCCCCGGGGCAGAGCACAGACGATGTGTGAGCTCTCACCGGGGGCACGAGAGCTTACAATATCGTAATTCTTTCCCTTTAGGCCATTGCAGAGATGGTCAGTCAGTTCGCCCAGGTACCTTTCGATCTTCCCGACCCCGGTTGAATGAAGTAGTTTAAGACTTTGCTCAAGGCCGTAGAACAGCGAAGAGCAAGCGGTTCCACTCTCCCAGGCCAGCGCCGTTGGCTTGAACGGCTGCTGCCTGTCCTCAAAATCCCATGGTGTTTCAACGCTGATCCAGCCGACGAGAGTAGGTTTGATCCTCGCGCGGGCACGGTCAGACAGAAAGAGTATTCCGCACCCCTCAGGTGCACACAGCCATTTATGGCTCGCTCCCGATGCGGCATCGACAAACTGGGCCGGCAGATCATAGGTCATTGCTCCAAACCCCTGAATTATATCCACGCAAAATAAACCATCGACGGCGCGAACGGCACGCCCTATCCGTTCGAGGTCGGCCTTGAAACCCGATGCATACTGGATCGAACTGATCGCGACGACCTGGGTGTTAGCATCAATGAGCCCGATAAATTCATCGAGGTCGATGCGTCCCTCGCGTTCAGGCGCTAGCCGAAGTTCAACGCCAAATTCATCGCGGATCCGTCGCCAAGGATAGAAGTTAGCCGGAAACTCGCGTTCGAAACTGACAATGTTGTCACCGGCACGCCACGTCAGGCCGTTCGCGATCGAGGCAAAACCGTCTGACGTATTGCGCAGGAAAGCGATCTGTTCGCTTTTGACATTGAGCATTTCTGCAACAAGTGTCCTGGCCCGGTTTTTCGTATCGATCCAGTCCTGATAGTTAGTTGACCCGTGCGCGGCGACATCCTCTAACTGAGCGGTCACCGCAGCTATCGCCGTAGTCGGGATCGGCGATACGGCTGCGCTGTTCAGATAGGTATATTGCTGAGCGGCCGGAAAAAGCGAGCGTATGGCTTCGTTCATATCTTATATTTCTTTTGACAAAGTTAGCGGCGAGGGCGATGATTGTTGATTGTAACCGTACAATCGGGCCAACTGCGGCTCGCCGGTAAACGTCTAAACGACTCGATTATGTTCGATTCCCGAAAGAAAAACCATTCGGATTTTGGTTTCGTCTCGATCACGGATGACCGTGATATCGAGGTGACCCATTTGGCCCGCGAATCGCGCAACGGCCTTTGGTCCGAGGGGTTAAAGCTGTTCCGCGATATCTTTCTAATCATAATTGTCTTTATCCTATTTGGCGTGTTTTTTGTTCAACCCGTCGTGGTTGAGGGAACCTCGATGCTGCCCCAGCTTCATGACGGCGAACGCCTGTTGGTCAATAAACTTGTCTACTACAAGATCCAGAGCGTTAGCTGGGGACATATCGAGCGCGGCGACATTGTCGTGTTTTGGTTCCCCAACGACCCGGACAAAAGCTACGTAAAGCGCGTTATTGGCCTCCCGGGCGAGGTTGTCGAAGTGCGGAATGGACGCGTATTTGTCAATGGAAGCGAGCTGACAGAAACCTACCTGGATACGGAGCACAATCAGACGCTGCAGAGCGTGGCGGCCAAGAAAGTTGATGACCACCATTATTTTGTCATGGGCGACAATCGTGATAACTCACACGACTCGCGTTACTGGGGCCTCGTTCCGGAAAAGTATATTTACGGAAAGGCGTTCTTTCGTTACTGGAAGCCGTCCGAGGCGGGCTTTCTGGAACAAGGCAATTACGACAGACCAACAGCACCGCCGGCATCGAAACCGTAGACTAACCTGATAATGAATTTGTCCGAGACAGCTATTTTGGTATTAGAGGACGGACGCACCTTTAAGGGTGCGTCTTTTGGCGCTGCGGGCGAAAGCTTCGGCGAGATGGTTTTTAATACGTCGATGTCCGGTTATCAGGAGATCCTGACCGATCCCAGCTATGCCGGTCAGATCGTCTGTATGACGTATCCGCTGATCGGTAATTATGGAACGAACGAGGATGACGTCGAATCGAGCCGCCCATGGGTCGAAGGCTTTGTCGTCAGAGAAGCAAGCCGCATCGCGTCGAACTTTCGTTCGACCGCATCGCTTCAAGACTATTTGAAGGATAATGGCATAGTCGGGCTCGAGCATATTGACACGAGAGCCCTGGTTCGTCACATCCGCGATAAGGGTGCTATGCGTGCCGGCATCTCGACCGAAGATCTTGACCCGAAGCAGTTGCTGAAAAAGGTTTTGGAGTCGCCCTCGATGGCGAATCGCGAACTGGCAAGCACTGTTTCAGCCGATGCCGATTACAACTATCCATCGTCAACGAAAGAGAATTATCATATTGTCGCCTACGATTTCGGGATCAAAACGAACTCTCTCAGAGAGTTCGCCCGCCGCGGCTGCCGTGTAACCGTCGTACCGGCCGGGACGACGGCCCAGGAGGTCTTGGCCCTTGAACCGGACGGCGTGTTTCTCTCGAACGGCCCGGGCGATCCCGCGTCGATGCATTCAGTCGTCGCCGAGATCCGTTCGCTCGCCGAGTCCCAAACCCCAATGTTTGGCATATGCCTCGGCCATCAACTGCTCGGCCAGGCATTTGGCGGTTCGACATACAAGCTCAAATTCGGCCACCGCGGCGGCAACCAGCCAATCAAAGACCTCACGACCGGCAAGATCGAGATCACTGCCCACAATCATGGCTTTGCCGTCGACGCCGACAGCCTGCCTGCCGACGTCGAAGTCACACACATCAACGTGAACGATCAAACCGTCGCAGGCCTGCGTCACAGGACGCTGCCCGTCTTTTCCGTGCAGTACCACCCTGAATCCGCACCAGGGCCGCATGACTCCGAGTATTTATTTGAGCGGTTTATTGAGTTAATGGATAAGAATTGATCGATCTTCCAGAACAGCAGACACCTTTGCTTTACAGACGTATTCTTCGCATATTCGGCCGCTTCTTCGCAAGTAAAAATTGTCTAACCTCGAGAAAAACCCTTCCCATCTCGAGAAAAAACGCCCTCAGCTCGCGAAAAAACCGTCCCGACTTGCGCTAAAAGGCCTCGCACTCGAGAAATGGTCCTTTTACCGCAAGATAGCGTTTTTTCATCTCAAGAAAAACCGCTTACGGCACGAGAAAAAATGATCTTTTCTCCAGATAAAATCATTTTATCTGGAGAAAACTTCGCAAAAGCGCGCACTGTCCAGAGCCGCGTCGGAGCAGTTTGTCGGGGCGATGCACGTCATGGTGGAGTGATCTCATACGCATTAGGCCATCCGCAAGCAATAAAAAAGGCAGCGTGCTCTGCTCTAAGCGCGCTGCCTTTTAGTGTTTTTATCGGTCCCCTCTTAGTGAACCGAACCAGCCAATTACTTACTGCCCGATACCGAAGATATACGGTGCGATCACGAGTGACACGATAGACATCAATTTAATGAGGATGTTCATCGACGGGCCCGAGGTGTCTTTGAACGGATCGCCCACAGTATCGCCCGTGACGGATGCTTTATGCGGTTCAGAACCCTTGTAGTACATTTCGCCGTTGATCTCGACGCCCTTTTCAAAGGATTTCTTTGCATTGTCCCAGGCACCGCCGGCATTTGACTGGAATATCCCCATAAGCACACCGCATACTGTAACACCCGCCAGCAGCCCTCCCAGAACTTCCGGGCCGAAGGTAAAACCAACGAGCACAGGTGTGATAAGTGCAATGGCTCCGGGCATCATCATTTCACGAATAGATGCTTTGGTTGAGATGGCGACACATTTTTCATATTCCGGTTTGGCGGTGTAATCCATGATGCCCGGAATTTCACGAAACTGGCGTCTGACTTCCTGCACCATATCCATCGCGGCCCGCCCGACAGCCTGGATGCACAAAGCCGAGAAGATGAATGGGATCATTCCGCCGACAAAAAGCCCGCCAAGCACATTCGCCTTGTAAATATCGATCTGTTGAATCCCGGCAATTCCGACAAACGCTGCAAACAGGGCCAATGACGTTAACGCCGCGGACGCGATAGCAAAACCCTTGCCGGTTGCTGCGGTTGTGTTGCCGACGGCATCCAGATTATCTGTCCGTTCACGCACCTCGGGAGGCAATTGGCTCATTTCAGCGATACCGCCGGCGTTATCCGCGATCGGCCCAAAAGCATC
>JBBQGO010000056.1:0-10273 GCA_038323125.1 Pyrinomonadales bacterium | reverse complement strand
CCACTACCTTTCGGATCGTCACAGAATCGTCAGCGAGTAAAAGTTTTGGTTTTGCCACGTGTCTCGTTCTCCTACTGGTGATCAGGCCTTTTTCTTTGGTGCTCCCTTGCCCACAAACATATGCAGCATGGTCTTTAATTGTAGATCAGTAAATGGTTTTGGCAGGAATGCCACCGCCCCTGCAGAAAAGCTGTCAGAAGACAGCCGCGAGTTCATTTCCGTGGTCATTATAATGACCGGAACCTTCATCAGGCGCCGTTCCGACTGCATATATCGAACCAGGTCACGGCCCTCGATGTGGGGCATAACAAGATCAAGTATCGCGGCGGCAAAAGGTTTCTCAGACTGCAGCAGCTTATACGCCTCTTTGCCGTCGCGTGCGGTGACTGCCGTAAAGCCCTCTGCTTCAAGAACCTCCTTCACAGATCGCAATACATCCGGGTCGTCATCAGCGACTAAGATCGGCAAGGCTTTGTTTTGTTTATCACTCATCGAAACGAAGGTTTGGGAAAGTGTCCAGATAATATTATCAGATTTAAATGTTCGTTCGCGAATTTGTTGCTAATTCACCCGCCAACTTTATAGCGGCAGCCAGACTCGAAGCGTCGGCGATACCCTTGCCTGCAATGTCGTATGCGGTCCCGTGGTCGACCGATGTACGTATCAGAGGCAATCCAAGCGTTACGTTAACTCCCGCTCCAAAGGTAAGTGATTTGACCGCAATAGTCGCCTGATCGTGATATAGGGCAAGGCACCCGTCAAACTCGCCCTGATGCCCACGAAGGAAAACTGTATCGGGGGAATACGGCCCGGTAACGTCGATCCCAAGCTCCGCTCGGCAATGGTCAACTGCGGGCTGGATCTCACGCCCCTCTTCGCTGCCGAACATTCCGCCTTCGGATGCATGCGGATTGAGGCCGGCGACTGCTATCGAAACCTTGCGGCCCAGCAGCTTTTCCAGTTCGATATCGGCAAAACGTATCAGCTCAACCAAACGGTCTTTTTTGATCAGGCCGATGGCATCGACCAGCGGCAGATGGGTCGAGAGCAGGACCACACGAAGTTTGTCCGCAAAAAAGCTCATGGCGAATCGCTCGGTCTCCGTCAGGTGCGCCAGAAACTCCGTGTGCCCGGGAAAATCATAGCCTGCGAGGCTCAGGGCCATTTTACTGATCGGCGCGGTACAGATCGCGTCTATCGAGCGTTCACGCCAAAGTCGAACGGCTGCTTCGATAGCCTCGGCCGACGCTTTTCCGGTAACGGCGGCGTCTATACCGATCGTGATGTCAGAGGGAACGTTTTTGAGGTCGTATATTTCGACGGAGCCGGGAGCAGGTTCCCTGTCTACCGTAAACCCGGCCAGCTTCAGATCTGCACCGAGTTCTCTTGCTGTCTTTTCCAGATGGAGGGCATCGCCGATGACGACGCAGCGGCATTCGAACCGAGGCCCCTCGGTGGTAAGAGCTTTTATTACAATTTCAGGGCCGATGCCCGCTGCATCACCCATTGTGATGCCGACGACAGGCAGAGTAGATCTATCGGAACTCATGCGCCTAGGTTCGCATGCCGAAATAGACAGATGCAACAGACGGGCAGAAAAATCTAATCGGCCTGACGGCGCATAAATGTCGGCACGTCCATATTTTCAGCCGGCGGCAGGTCTCCGCCGCTGTACGGTATCGGCGTCGGTGCCGCCGTGTGTGACTCCGCGGGCTTGGGCCTTGGTGCCTGGACCGATATCTGAGAGTCGAAACCTGTGGCGATGACCGTGATACGGATCTCGTCACCCATATCTTCTTTGATCACACTGCCCCAGATAATGTCTGCATTGTCGTCAGCCTCGCTCTCGATCATTCCTATCGCATCCTCAACTTCGCCAAGCACCATGTTCGGCCCGCCGGTGACGTTGATCAGTGCTGCCTTGGCTCCTTTGATCGAATTCTCCTCGAGCAGCTTATAGTCGAGAGCGGCCCGCATTGCCTTAGAGGCGGCATCCTCACCTTCACCCTGGCCGATGCCCATCAATGCGACGCCCTTGCCGCGCATGACCGTAGTAACGTCTGCGAAATCAAGATTGATGATACCGGGCGTGATTATCAGGTCGGTAATGCCGCGAACGGCCTGGAGCAACACGTCATCGGCACGTCGAAATGCGTCCATGATCGTTATCTTTTCTTCGACCTCGCGAAGCTTTGAATTAGGGATGGTCAGCAGCGTATCCACACAGCCGCGGAGTTCGGCAAGACCCTTTTCAGCCTGTGCCATTCGCTTTTTGCCTTCGACGGCGAAAGGCTTAGTGACGACCGCCACGGTTAACGCACCAAGCTCGATCGCGAGAGACGCCACGACCGGAGCAGCCCCGGTACCGGTACCTCCGCCGAGGCCCGCGGTAACAAACACCATGTCCGAGCCATCGAGAATATCCAGCAGCTTCTCAGTATCCTCGAGAGCGGCTGCCCTGCCGATCTCGGGATTTGAGCCCGCACCCAGGCCCCGCGTCGATTTGCTGCCGAGCTGTATCTTCATCGGCGCCTTCGAGGCATTTAGTGCCTGCAGATCCGTATTGGCGACGATGAACTCTACGCCCTTAATGCCGGCGTCGATCATCCGGTTGACAGCATTACTGCCGCCGCCGCCGACCCCGATAACTTTGATCCGAGCTCCGGTTATCGGTGGCTCGTCGATAAACATTTTGATGCCGCTAGTATTCATTTGAAGGTCTTCCATGGCGATAAAGCTTCCCATACGAGAAATTTAAGAATTGTTGCGAAAAAGCGAAATGGGCGAATTGTTACTAAATAACAAGATATTGTGCTGTTGGCGAATGAGCATACAACGATTGGGGGTAAAAATCCAGTCGAGATGTTACAAATATCTAAATTTATCTCGAAAATTACCAAACCATTCGGCGACCCGCCGCGCCGATGATTTGCCGCCGTACCCGTCACCTCTCAACTGTGCTCTCATCGACGCAAGAGCGAGCCCCCCGGCGGCCGCCCATTGCGGCGTCTGAATCTCGGCGGCAAGGCCCCCGAAGAAGGTATCATCGGGAAAACCGAGTCTGGTGGGAGCGTCGAAAACCTGTTCAGCGATCTCGGGCAGGCCCCTGACCATCGCCCCGCCGCCGGTAAGGAAAACGCCTCCTGAGATCTGCGAGCCGGCCACGCTAACTTCCCGGGCGATATGCTGCATCAATTCGACAGCCCGCGGCTGCATAATGTCGCAGAGGATCTCCATCGAAAGGTCGCGTGTTTCGGACCTGCCAAATGGCACGATCTCAATGATCCCCTGCTTCTCTTCGTCATCGATAAGGAATGAGGCCACGCATCCCCAGTTGTGCTTGATCTTGGTCGCCTCGGGGATCGAGACCCTGAGGCCCGTGGCGATGTCCTTTGTAAACAGCATGCTGCCAAACGGAAACACCGCCGTGTGCTGGACCGCACCTCGGCCGAAGATCATTAGGCTCGTGATCTCGGACCCCATGTTTACCAACGCGCAGCCGTATTCTTTATCGTCGTCGGTCAAAACGCTTTCGGCGGCGGCAAGCGGTTCGAGCATAAGATGTTCGACATCGAGTCCGGCGCGCTTTACGGCCTTTACCAGGTTTTGCCTTGCAGCACTGGGACTGGTGATGATATGGACAAGGGCCTCTAGGCGGGCACCGTTCATCCCGATTGGCTCGGTAATACCGTCCTGCCCGTCAACAATAAACTCCTGCGGCAGGCGGCTCACAATTTCCCAACCTGGTGTCAGCGGCATCGCACTCGCGGAATCGACCGCGCGGTCGATGTCCTCATCGGTTATCTCCTTTTCCGGGCCGGCGACCGCAACCACTCCGTTCTTGTTCTCGCCGCGAAGGTGCTCACCCGATAGGTTTACCGTTGCGGTTTCGATATCCAGCCCGCTCACCCTCTCGGCCTCTCCGACCGCCTTTTTGATCGATTCGGCGACGGATTCGGTCGACGTCACAACGCCGCGACGCAGCCCCTTCGATTCTGCTTCGCCGATCCCGACGATATTCATCTTGCCGTCTGACGAAGGTTCGCCGATCACGCAGCGGACCCTGCTTGTACCAATGTCTAAACCGACTGCCTGGATGTCATTTGCCATTTCAAGATCCCTTTATTTGTCTAATCAACATATTGAATGACCGGATAAATGCCGGCCGCGTTTACAGTTTTGATCTTGGTGCCCTTCCCGCTCACAGCCTCGATCGCCGTCTTTAGGCCCTTGCCCAGATTATCCTTAGAGAGAAAGATCGAGATCGGCCGGCCCGAATCCTCGATCAGGGCCGTTGGCTCCCTCATATCCGCGAGATTGACCTCTTTTACGCGTTTCGACAGGTCAAACTGTTTCCACTCGTCGAGCATTTTTCTGTAGAGTTTCAAACGCGATAGGTTCTCAACCGAGGCTTTTTCAGTCTTTGCCTCGTCCCACCCCCTGAGCGTAAATGGAAAGTCCTTTTCGTCTTTCGAAGCAGCGACGAGGAGCGTCGCTTCGCCGTCGATCAGAAAGTCACCGGACGAGAGTTTAACGACCGCCGCCGGAACACGCTCGGTAACATTGACGCGGAGCCCGGCCGGCAAGGCCCTCGAAACGGCCGCGGACTTTACGAATGGGAATTTCTCGAGCTTTTCGCGAATCTCACCAAGGTCGGCGTTCCAAACCCCAGGCTTTTGAGCCGATGCTACAACCACCCGTCGAATGTCCTCGTCAGGCGTCCTCACATTGCCGCGCACGTCTATATGTCTTAGGCCAAAAAACTCTGAGGCCGTCGCCGTCTCATACCCGGAAAACCCAACAAACGCGAGACAAAGCAATAGGAAGCCGCTAATGATCAGCGGAAGCACAAAGCGGCCCGCCGCGTGCGAAGCGACTCCTCGGCTTAAGCGTGAAGACGGCTTGCGCTTTACCCTGACGGATGCTGCTTTCGCCTTGGCGGTTGATTTTCTCTTTCTAGGCATTCTCTTTTAACTCCCCGCCGATTTCCTGCCGGTGAGGTTCACCATGATGTCGTCGGACAATGTTGTGATGCTGCCGGCCCCCAGGGTGATGACCAGGTCACCTGGCTGCAGATGGCCGCACACTTTTCCAGTCGCGGTCTTGATGTCGCCGATATAATTCACATTCTTGTGGCCGTACAGCCTTATGTTCTCCGCGAGCACTTCAGCGGTAATACCTTCGATCGGCTGTTCGCTCGCGGCGTAGATGTCCAGCAGAAACACGACATCGGCATTATTAAACGCCACCACAAAATCATCCATTAGTTCTTTTGTTCGGGAATAACGGTGCGGCTGAAATACGACAACTGTTCGACGACCGCCCGAACTGTTCTTGGCGGCAGACAGGGTTGCGACTATTTCGGTAGGATGATGTGCGTAGTCGTCAACTATCGTGATGCCGCCAACTTCGCCCTTGAACTGGAACCTGCGGTTAGCATTTTTGAATCCTTTGAACGCTTCGGCGATTTTTTCAAATGGTATCTCGAGCTCGAGAGCTACGGCGGTCGCGGCCAGAGCGTTATAAACATTGTGCTTGCCGGGGACAGGCAGTTCGATCTCGCCCAACACTTCGGCCCCGCGCCTGACTGAGAACGAGGAACCAAATACGTTGTTAAACCGGATGTTATGCGCAGAAACATCGGCTTGAGCGGTCAGGCCAAAGGTCACGCGGCGGCGATTCAGATTCGGGATCAGCAATTGTACATTGGGATCGTCAAGGCAGATGATCGCGGCCCCATAGAATGGAACTTTGTTGACGAAGTCAGTAAAGCACTGCACTACGTCGTCCATGCCCTTGTAAGACTCCATATGCTCCTTGTCGATGTTTGTGACAACGGCAATTGTCGGATAAAGCATCAGGAACGAACGGTCGCTCTCATCCGCCTCTGTGACAAACCAGTCCGAACTGCCCAGTTTGGCGTTGGAACCGAGTGTGTCTACAACTCCGCCGACAACAGTGGTCGGATCAAAACCCGCATGTCCCAGAACTGTCGCGATCATGGACGTCGTCGACGTTTTGCCGTGGGTTCCCGAAACGGCGACCGCGTACGGTTTCAGCGTCATTAACTCCGCAAGCATTTCAGCCCGCGGGATGACAGGTATTCCTTTTGCTTTTGCTGAAAACACTTCGGGGTTGTCAGGTTTGACGGCGGAAGAATAGACCACGACCTGAGCGTCCTGTACATTCTCAGCGGCATGGCCCTCGCTGATACGGATACCGAACATCTTTTCGAGCCTATCCGTGTTTTTCGACTTCTTTGCATCGGAGCCCGATACAACAAAGCCTAGATTGCACAGCACCTCAGCGATGCCGCTCATGCCGATACCACCAATGCCGATAAAATGAATTCTCTTTACGTGTCGAAACATCTTCTAATTATCGCTTAATAAGGCTCGTGATCAGGTCGACAGTTACTTCCGCCGCATCGGGTTTTGCCATAGCACGAGCGGCGCGTCCCATGGTTACGATCATTTCGGGTTTGGCGACAAGTTCTTCGATCTTTCGGGCGAGAAGTTCCCCTCCTAGATCGGCCTGCAAGATCATGATCCCGGCTCCATGCCCGGCCAATGCTTCGGCGTTCTTTCGCTGGTGGTCGTCGGCGGCCCCGGGAAACGGGACCATTACCGCCGCTTTGCCTGCCGCGGCTACCTCTGCACACGTCGTTGCCCCGGCACGGCTTATAACGATATCCGCCAGATCGAACGCCGCTACCATGTCCGAGATATATGCCCGAATATCGGCATTGTCCCAACCGCTGTCCGCATACGCCGCCCTTACAGTATCGAAACTTGCTTCACCGGTTTGATGGGTAACCCTGAGCTCTGTTTTCCGATCTCGGAGCAGCGGCAGCGCGGCGATCATCGCCTCGTTTATTGCCCGGGCACCTTGCGAACCCCCAAAGATCAACAGACTGATCGGTTTTTGTGCCTCGCGTTCGGCGATATCAAAAAACTCCTTTCTAACCGGGTTTCCCGTAACGATACCCTTCTTTCCGAAAAACGGAAGAGCCGCATCGAACGTTAAGACGGCCTTATCTACAAATCGAGCAAGGCGCCGGTTGGTAAATCCGGGTAATGCGTTCGATTCCATGACGATCGTCGGGTACCCCATTATATGGGCGGCCATAAGTACGGGTCCCGATACGTAACCTCCGGCCCCGACGACAACGTCGGGGGCAAAACCTCGCAAGATCCGGCCTGCTTCCCAAAAACTACGGGGCAGGACCGCCATTCCTTTCAACTTTCCGGCGAACCCGACGTTTTTCAGGCCCGCACTATTGATAAGCGAAAGCTGATACCCGTTCTCAGGCACTATCTTCTTTTCCAGTCCACGCGCGGTCCCCACAAAAAGCACCTCAGATGTTTCGTCTCTACGCATTATCTCGTTCGCCACTGCAATACCGGGATATATATGTCCGCCGGTTCCGCCGGCCGCGATAAGGACTTTCATTATGTGTCACCGACATCGAGGCTAAGCCAGCCTCGTATTTCGTCTAACGGACCGCTGCGATCGCCCGGTGCGGGATTCGATATGTTCACCCGCAAACTTCGATATGTTCAGCAGTATCCCAACCCCGATCAAGGTCACTATCACCGATGAGCCGCCGTACGAAATAAACGGCAGCGGTATACCCTTGGCCGGCAGAATTGAAGTCACAACGCTTATATTAAATAGCGCCTGCACCGTGATCCCCGTAATAATCCCGATCGCCAAAAGTGTGCCGAATCGATCCGGAGCCATGACCGCTGCCCTCGCACCTCTCCAGAGCAACAACCCAAAAGCCACGACCACGGCCAGCGTTCCGACCAAGCCCAACTCTTCACCAACCACTGAAAAAATAAAGTCAGAATAGGGATACGGTAGATAGAACAGCTTTTGGTGCCCCTTTGCGAACCCTTCGCCAAGGACTCCTCCGGAGCCTATGGCATATAGCGATTGCACGACCTGATAACCTTCGTCGTCTGCATACCGGTAAGGGTCAAGGAACGCCATCATTCGGGCCACCCGCCATGGTGCAAAAAAGATCGCCGAGGCACCGACCAGGACCATACCCGCTGCTACGGTTCCGATATGGACCAGGCGGGCGCCCGCGGCGAAATAGACTGCAGCAAATATGGCGCAGAGAACTACCGTCGTTCCGAGATCTTTTTCGAATAAAACAAGCACTGTCAAAAGCCCTACGCCGAGCAGGCACGGCAGGACAGTTTCGCGAAGGTCGCCCACCGATTCTGCTTTCTTAGTAAGAAAATACGCAAGGAAGATCGGCATCGCGATCTTGGCGAGTTCGGATGGCTGGAATGAGAATCCGGAAAATCGGATCCAGCGACGGGCACCATTTATCGGGGGAAAAGCAAACACGGCCAGTAGTAGGATCACGGTTACAGCCATTATTGAGTAAACGACTACGGGTTTTTGAAATACGTGATAATCGATCTTGCTAATAGCGAACATCGCCGTCAGGCCGATCAGCGTAAAAGCCAATTGCTTATAGAAATAGGTGTTCTGGCTTATGCTCTCAGTCTCCTTGAGGGCAAACATCGCTGAGGCGCTGTAAACCATCATGGTCCCGAACAGCGCAAGCGCCGCCGCGATACCGAACATAAACCAATCTACTCGCTTTTCCTGGGCCATCCTCTGTTACTTCTCTTCTAAATCCCGCCTGTGCCGTTCGCTTTTTCCTTCAAATGCTTAACAGCGCTTTTAAAAGCTGTTCCGCGTTCTTCAAAACCCGCGAACATATCAAAACTCGCGCACGCTGGTGCCAATAGGACCGAATCGTCGCGTTCGGCTGTCTCAAAACCTTTCGCCGCCGCTTCTTCGATCGAATCTGCACGCATGATCTCCGACGTTCCAGCCAATTGCGATTCGATGTTGTCGGCATCTTCGCCTATCAGTATCAGCGCTCTTACTGACGACTCGATCAAATCCTTGAGCGGCGCGTAAGGAGCGCTTTTCCCGCGTCCGCCTAGTATCAGGACCGTTTTGCCTGCGGGGCCGGCAAGGGCCTCGAGTGCCTTTGACGTTGCGTCTACCGAGGTTGCCTTGGAATCGTTATAGAACTTCACGCCCTCGATCTCGGCAACAAATTCGATTCGGTGCTCGACCCCTTTGAACTCACGGACCGTTTCCCGAATAGACTCGGGCGACGCCCCACAGGCGAGGCCCGCAGCGAACGCCGCCAAAACATTCTCAATATTGTGAAGCCCGCGAAGAAATACATCGTCTCGCGTGGTCAAGATCTTTTCCTTGCCATTTGCCCGGTAAACCAGATCAGCGCCTCGCAAAAAGAGCCCCTCATCCAAGATTTTCGTCACGCTGAACATAACGACATTTGCCTTTAATCCACCTGCCCAACTCGCCGTGATCTCGTCATCGGCATTGAGGACTGCAACATCTTCGGCTGTTTGATTCATGAACAATCGGTGCTTTGCAGCGGCGTAGTCCTGAAAGCCGTCATAACGGTCAAGATGATTTGGCGTGACATTCAGACATATACCGACATTAGGCCGGAAGGCCCTTATAGTTTCGAGTTGAAAACTCGAAAGTTCGACAACCGTCCAACCGTCGTCGGACACAGAATTGACAAGGCTCATCAGAGGTGTGCCTATATTGCCGCCCACCTGCGATTCGATTCCGGCATTCCTGAGTATTTCCCAGATCAATGCCGTCGTCGTAGTCTTTCCGTTCGAGCCGGTTATGCCGACTATTCGTCCCCTTAGAAACCTCGACGCTAGTTCGACTTCGCCGATAACTTCGCCGTCCTTGCGATCGACATATCGAGCTGGAACTGTATTCGTCGGCACGCCCGGCGAGATCACAACCAGATCGACCTGATCCAAAAGCCACGATGGGATCTTTCCGGACAGAAGGCCGACGTTATGCGTTACCTTTAAAGACCTGGCTGCGTCCGTCCACTCAGTGACGTCTTTCTGATCGTGTAATGCGACCACGGCACCACGCTCCGCCAGGAACTTTGCGGATGCGATCCCCGATCTTCCGGCTCCCAACACCAGAGCTTTTTTTCCTTCGATCAGCATTACAATTCTTCTTCGACACCATTCCCGTCATCGATACCGCTATCGCAGTTTGAGCGTTGAGAGGCTCAGCAATGCGAATAATATAGCGACGATCACAAATCTGAAAACGATCTTCGGCTCCTTCCAACCGGACATCTCAAAGTGATGATGCAGCGGCGTCATCTTGAAAACACGCCGGCCCGGCTGGCCGCCGCGTTTGGTGAGCTTAAAGACGGACACCTGGAGCATCACCG